>JAFITR010000049.1 GCA_017116025.1 Simkania negevensis | reverse complement strand
CCTGAAAATGCATATTCATTTTTTTGTAAAACTGCCAAACTCGAGTGCTCCGGAGGGGCACTCTTCTAGATGTTTTTACGAAAAATTAACCATATCTTTTATTTCTAACAACAAATATGCTAGGGGTTTTTATTCAATATCTTTTAAAGATTAAAAAATTGAACAACAATGGATAGCAACGCAAACCCCATAGAATCAATACCTAAGACTCCTTTTGCAGCACTAGGAGCCGCTTTTACAGCGATTGGAGCTGGTTATGTTGCGGTTAATCAATCGCTCTCTTTTTTCCCTTCGCTCCTTATAGCAGGGGGAGCAAATCTAATGGTTTCTTTTCTTCCTGAAAAAGTACAAAGAGTTGCTCATCCTGTCTTTGCTTTAGGTTTGTTTGCAGCTTCTGGATTCTGTTTAGCTACGGGTGTTGCAACGATTCCCGCGCTGATTGTTCTCGCAGGGAGAGGACTTCACTTTACAGCCAACACTGTTTTTGACAAAGAAACGGCAGCAAAAGTGCAGTTGGTAATCGGAACGTTGGAGCTGTTTAGTTTAGGGGGTTATTGCTTCCATGTAGCGAGCTATGGCCTTGGTGTACTTGCTACGGTTTTCGGTCTCGCGGGTATTGTGAAACCCGCTCTCGATCATTCAAAAGCGAACCAGTCAGGGCAGCCAGCGTATGTTTAATGGGGATCATTCGTTCCTGCTTCGCATAATCTTTCAGACATATTGACTCTCGAGATCTCTAGAGTCGATTTTACTTCGTTGACGAGTATCCCATGCTTGAAAATCGAGTGGTTCATAGACAACGATTTTGCTTCCCGAATGTTCAAAAGCAAAAGAGACATAGGTCAACTTCTTTAACGCCTCTCTTACTTGCGGCTGTTTTTCTGGCTTACAAAAGAGCAAGAGGAAACCACCGCCGCCAGCACCAATGATCTTCCCTCCCATAGCACCACCATCGAGAGCAGCCTGGTAAATTTGATCGATACGCGGTGTTGAGACTTTATCCGACAAGCTACGTTTCAGTAGCCACGACTCATGCAAAAGCTTGCCGATATCCGGCAGATGCGCCTCTGAACTCGTTAAAATCGCCTCACCTTCTTCAACAAGCTCCTGGATATATTTGAGTTCCCTCTGTCGATTTTTCATGTTGTCGATCTTTGATCTGGCAATCTTCGGAGCCAAACGCGACAACCCAGTAAAAAAAAGCATCAGATGGTCTTGTAGCTCCATCAACCGCTCTTGTCCGATGATGAGGGGATCACACATCCATGTGCCATTTTCCAAGAAGTTAATCTTGTTAAAGCCGCCATACGCTGCTGTGACCTGATCTTGAGAGCCAACATCTTCTTTGATCAAATCCTGCTCAATATGGATCGCCGTCTTTGCCAGCTCACGCTTGCTCATCATCTTGCCTTGTAACGCCTTCAAAGCATGAATCAACCCCACGGTAAAGGAGGAGCTTGACCCCAACCCCGAATGTGCCGGCAAGTCACCGTCGTGATGAATCTCCAACCCTGCCTCACAACAGGGTGTATGCAGAGCGCCCAAGATCGCACGCACGGCAGGGTGTTCAATCTCTTCAACCCCCACAGTACTTTCTATACGCGAATAGACAATACGATATTTATGGGAAAAAAAAGGAGGAAGGATGCGACAGCTGATATAACAATATTTATCGATTGACGTGGCTAAAACAGCCCCTCCATGTTCCCTATACCAGGCGGGATAGTCTGTCCCTCCGCCAAAAAGCGAAACACGAAAGGGCGTGCGGCTAATAATCATAGAACTTTGTTATCCGATATGCTTGGAAAGCAACCCTGTCATCTTAAACATACTGATCGGTTTTGTACTACCAAGGACTTTGCCGAGTTTCGCATCAGGATTGATCGTACGCCTGTCTTTAGCATCTTGAAGATCCTTGCCTTTGATGTATTCCCACACCTTTTTCATGACATTCCCTCGAGACAGCGTGTTTGTTCCAACGAGGTCAGCAAGCTCTTTGGAAAGAGGCTGCGGAGCGGTAATTGCTGTAGACCTTGTCCCTGTCTTTTTTGTTGTTGTTTTTTTCGTTGTTGTTTTTTTTGCCGTTTTTGTTGCTGTTTTCTTCATTTCTCTACCTTTGGTTTGTTTTACGGATGCCTTTGTTTTTTTGACATAGGCCGTTTTCGGGTAATTTTGATATTTTGTTTCCACTGTATCTAAGCTGTTCGCAATCACATCACACTCAGGGTAATTTGAACAGGAATAAAACATTTTGCCGTATCGCGATTTCCTTTGCCTTAGCTTTCCGTCACAACCAATTGCCGGACATACAGACAACGTCTCCGGATCAATGATCTCTTCTCCTTTTTTCGGTATATTGACGATTCCCTTACACTCAGGATAGTGAGAACAGCCGAGGAAGGGTCCAAAGCGACCATGACGCACACGCATAGGCTGAGCAGCGCACGAAGGGCATGACTGATCCCAATCAAACCCTTCAGCATACTCGCTTTTATCAAAATTGAGTTCTTCAATAGAAGTAGAGAATTCACAATCGGGATAGCCCGAACATCCGTAGAAGTATTTAGAGCGCGCCCACACTTTCTGCAGTTTATTCTGCTTACATTTTGGACAGTCGATGTCGGTCATAATTTTAGGAACAAAAGCCGTCTTTTCCGCCTCTTCAAGGATGGGGATAAAATCGTGCCAGAATTCTTTAATCAACGCCTTCCACTCTTTTTTCCCCTCAGCGATGAGTTCAAGAGAATCTTCCATCTTCGCAGTGAAGTTGATATTGATGATCTGTTGGAAGCTGCTTTCCAAAAAGGAAGCGATTACTCTGCCCAACTCTGTCGGCTTGAGTGCCTTGCCTTCTTTCGTCGTATATTCACGACTTTGGATCTTGTTCATGATCGCTGCATACGTCGAGGGGCGTCCAATGCCCGATTTTTCTAACTCTTTAACCAATGACGCCTCTGTATAGCGTGGAGGAGGACGCGTGAAGGCCTGTTCGGAAAAGAGATCTTCTAAAGAGAGGTTTTCGCCTTCTGCAAGAGGGGGAAGAAGGGCGTCTTTTTTTCTCTCATCGTCATCATTCTTCTCTTCATAAAGGACCAAAAAGCCATTGAACTTCTGTACGGAACCTGTTGCTCTAAGGAGAATGCCGTTGTCTGTAGCGATATCACAAGATACCGTGTCATAGACAGCAGCCATCATCTGTGAAGCAATAAACCGTTTCCACACAAGTGAATAGAGATTGTATTGGTCTTTGGTCAAAGAGGCTCTAACACTGTCTGGCGGATGGGAAAAGTTTGTCGGGCGTATTGCTTCGTGGGCATCTTGAGCGCTCTTCTTCGTCGAATAGTTTTTCGGCTGGTCAGGGAGATACTGCGGACCATACTGCTGCTTGATCAGTTCACGGACGGCATGGACCGCTTCAGGGGCAACACGCACCGAATCGGTACGCATGTAGGTGATCAACCCTTCAGAGCCTTCTCTGCCCAAGTCAATCCCTTCGTAAAGACTTTGGGCAACACTCATCGTTCTCGAAGCGGAATAGCCAAAATGGCGGCTAGCCTCCTGCTGCAGTGTCGAAGTAATGAAGGGGGGGACAGGGTGACGTTTCTTCTCTTTTTTCTCTACGCGCGCAACAGTGTACGACGCCACTTTCAGCCTATCTACTACAGCAATAGCATCTTTTTCCTTGCTAACAAGAGCAACGTCTTTGCCTTCAACAGCCTCTTTTTCTACTTTCTTGCCGTCAACTGCATACAGGAAAGCACGGAAAGTTGCCCTTCCATCGATCTGCTTACTCAACAACGCAGTAATATTCCAATACTCCACAGGGGTAAAGGCATCGATCTCTTTTTCCCTATCGACAACGAGCTTAAGGGCAACAGATTGCACGCGACCAGCAGACAAAGAGCCTTTGCCCTGCCTCTGAATACGCCGAGCAAGGAGAGGCGATATCTTATACCCTACAATGCGGTCAAGAAGGCGACGCGCCTGTTGCGCATCCACAAGATTACAGTCGATCTCTTTCGGATTGGCAAGTGAGTCAAGAACAGCTCGTTTCGTGATCGAATGAAATGCCGCACGCTTGATTTTAGTTCCCTTCGGAAGGATGCTCGCAATATGCCAAGCGATAGCCTCTCCTTCACGATCAGGGTCGGGAGAGAGATAGACAACATCAACACCTGCTGCCGCCTTCTTAAGCTTACTGACAACATCTTTCTTGTCCGGCAACACCGTATATTTAGGGTCAAATTCTCCCTCGGTGTCAATACCAAACTCCTTCGCCGGTAGATCGCGAATATGGCCGAACGACGAAGCAAAGACAAAATCCTTGCCAAGGAACTTCTGCAACGTCTTGATCTTCGCTGGCGACTCAACAATGATGAGCGATTTTCCCATCCCGGATAGCTCCTTTTTTTTAGTAGGTTTTCTTCTTATAAATCTTGCCGGGAAATTCTTTAACTACTTTTTTTAGCACCAAGCCCATCAAAAGAGCACTTACTGTGGAAATGGGCATCGAAGATAGTGTAACAATTTCCTCAATATAAGCCTCTGTAGAAGGCATGGAACGAATAAGTTCTTCTTCCTGAACAGATAACGTCGGACGAGGCTGTGTATATCCTTTGGAGAGAGGGAATAGCGTTTCAAATTCAGCAGCAATATCTTCAGCGCTTTCTACTAATTGAGCACGCCCCTCTTTGATCAAAGAGTGGTTGCCTCGGAAAGAAGGCATATCGACACGGCCAGGCAAGGCAAAAAGCCTTTTACCCTGATGCTCCCCACGCACCATCGTAATCATCGCTCCACTCTTTGCAGGAGCTTCGACCAACAAGATCCCCTTGCTCAAAGCGCTAACAATGCGATTTCTCTGAGGGAAGTTCTGCTTGTCCGGAGGTGTCGCCATAGGGAACTCGCTGATTACTGCCCCGCAAGCGGCTATTTTCTTTGCCAAAGGGAGGTTTTCTCTTGGGTATAGATTAGCAAGGCCCGACCCAATAACAGCAACAGTACGGCCGTGGGCAAGAGCGCCTACATGCGCATGCGTATCGACCCCTCGTGCAAGCCCGCTGGTAATCGTATACCCCATCCGCGCCAAATCGGAAGCGATCGCATAAGCCTCTTCCGTCCCATAATGGCTCGCATTGCGCGTGCCTACAATAGCGATCGCATGAGTGTCTTGTCGCTTGATTGAGCCTCTGACATAGAGAAGAACAGGAGCATCAATGATCGCCTCTAAAGGCTTTGGGAATGTCGGATCGCGATAGGTGACGATCTCCACACCGTGAGCAGCGATGAGGTCCAAGTCGCGCTGCCATCGATCGTTGTTGGACCAAGAAGCAACGGCTTCAGCAAGCAAAGAACCAATGCCTTCACAAGCAGCAAGCTCTTTAACAGAGGCCGCCAATACTGCCTCAGCAGAGCCTAATCTCTTCACAAGCAAGCGAATACGCAACGGCCCCAAATGAGGGGTGTTGTGTAAAATAATCAACGCTTTTTGTTCGCCTACAAACATTACAGCCTCAACTCAAAGAGCAAATCGGACATCGTTGAGGATCATGCCCTCGCGCAGGACAGTGTTCCCTTGCAAAGTAGATGATTTGCAGATGCAACTTTCCCCAAACCTCTTCGGGGAAGAGTTTTTTTAAAACCTTTTCCGTTTTCTCTACCGTCTTGCTTCGTGTCAATCTCCACCGGTTTGCACAACGGTGAATATGAGTATCGACAGGGAAGGCCGGCAAGCCGAACGCTTGAGTACGAACGACAGAGGCCGTCTTATGACCCACACCAGGCAACGATTCCAAATCCTCAAAATTTTTAGGAACCTTTCCATCATAGCGCTCAACAAGAATCTGTGACAGCCTTTTAATCGCTTTTGCCTTCCTAGGAGCAAGGCCCAAAGGGCGTATCTCCTCTTCAATGGCAGCAACGTCGAGCTCGGCCATCTTCTCCGGCGTCTCTGCCAGCGCAAAAAGTTTCGGTGTCGTTTCATTGACACGCACATCTGTACATTGTGCCGACAGCAATACCGCAATCAATAACGTATAGGGATTTTTATGACGCAAAGGGATCGAAGGGTTTGGGTAAAACTTTTCGAGAATTTCTTGTATCTTTTCTACTCGCTCTTTCTTCTTCATCTCCTACTTACCTACACAGAAATGGGAGAAGATATCAGCAAGGATATCATCTGTAATGTCTGTACCAATAATCTTTCCGAGGCTCTCCAAACCACTCCGCATATCCAAAGTCAACAATTCCGGCGAGACATCTTGCTGCAATCCGTCGATCACCGCGCGAATCGCCGAAGAAGAAGCCTGTAAAGCCTCGCAATGGCGTAGTTTCGTGATCACAACCTCTTCACAAGAAGGGACTCCTCCTTCCCAAATGACCGAATCGATCTTTTTTTTCAGCTCCGCCAATCCCGTCCCCTCTTTGGCAGAAAGAGATACTACATGCTCGAAAGGCAGAGCCGGCAAATCGCCATAAGGCAAATCGATCTTGTTCCAAATGGCTATACTTTTTTTTCCCGGCACTTCTTTAAATAAAGCCTTCTCTTCCGCGCGAATTTTTTGCGTCGCATCCAAAACAAAGAGGACAAGATCCGCACGCTGCATAGCAAGCCGGCTTCTTCGAATCCCCTCGACCTCAATTGTCTCTTCTGTTTCCCGTATCCCTGCAGTGTCAATCAGCTTGACATTGAGTCCATTCAAGCGAAGATCGTTCTCCAAAACATCCCTCGTTGTCCCAGGAACATGCGTGACAATCGCCCGGTCCTCTTCTAGAAGAGCATTCATAATCGACGACTTTCCCACGTTGGGGCAACCAGCAAGGCAGAGGGAAAGGCCTTCGCTTAAAATTTTACCATCGTGGAAGGTATCAACAAGAGCATTTATCTCGCTTTCTATCGCCTCTAAATCTGCCACAACCTGTTCAAAAGAAGCAAAAGCCAGGTCTTCTTCTGGGAAATCAATCCATGCTTCTAGAATAGCGGCGAGATGCGTCAGCCTAGTTTGAAACCCCTTGACTCGATCAGACAGAGCTCCTGCAAGTTGCCTATCAGCAACGGTAAGCGCCATCTCATTTTTTGCTGAGATCAAAGACTGTATTGCCTCAGCCTGTGCCAGGTCAATTTTGCCATTGGTAAACGCTTTAAAGGCAAACTCTCCAGGTTGGGCAGCACGTGCACCGGCGCGTACAACCGCTTCCAAAACACGCCTAGAGACCAAACTACCGCCGTGGCAGTGTAATTCGACAGTGTCCTCTCCACAAAAAGAACGCCGGCCAAGTAAGACAAGGGCTAATCCCCTGTCAATCACCGAGCCATCGCTATCGCAGATCTCGCCATAGCGACAGGTGTGGCTTGCCATCTTTCCAACAGGGCGCGAAAAGACCTTGGCAGCGACACTCAAGGCCTCTTTGCCCGCAATCCGCACAATGGCAATACCTCCCTCTCCAGGCGGCGTAGCGATTGCCGCAACCGTCTCCCCCGGCTCGTAGGAACCGTGAATATAATACATAAAAACTTCAACGCATTGCAGTAAACAGGTTTTTGACTGAGGCTGACAGATCGCACATCTTCATCCATAAAGAGCGCTTGCTATAAAGAATCTCGATGTCGTTAATCACCTCTCTCGTGTGCTTGTAACGACTTTCTCGCGGACCAAGCATCTTCATCATCACCGCTTCAATTTCTTTAGGGACATCGATTTTGTGCATCGTAGGGTTTGGCGCAACGCCATTCCTAAAGTCCTCCAACTTGGCATAGTTGGAGTCGTACGGCAAAGAGCCGGTGAAGAGCTCGTAAAAGATGACTCCAACTGAATAAATATCCGTTTTTTTATCCGCATTAGCACCTAACAACTGTTCAGGAGCCATGTAGGGGAAGTGGACAATGCTCGTCAAGTTGCGCGGCTCAGAAAGAGGCCTCGAATTAATAAACCCCTCTAGAATGAGCTGTTTCTTGCTCGTCACGCGCAACTGTCGCGTATTCAAGTCACGATGTGTCGTTTGAGCTTCATGGATGTAATCAACCACCTCCAAAGCCTGCAAAAAATATCGAAAAAGGGAGTAATAGCGCTCTACTTCATCAGCACTCTGCTCCAAAACCTGCTCCAAGGGGAAAGAGGAGACGGCCGAGTGTGTGTAATAGAAAAACTGGTCCGACACAAGACCATGGTCTATTGCCGTCACTAGTGAGGGAAGAGAAAGCTTCTGTGACTGTGCTGCACGTCGCGCCAAAGCATTCAGCGCCCTGCCACGCCTCACAGCAGTCAGCGTCATAAAAACCTCTTTACCCGTCTTGATATCGAGAGCCTTATGGATCTTCTTAAGACCGCTCTGATCGATCTTCGACCCTACCGTATACCCTTTGACGACAATCTTACCACTCATCTAAAATCACCTAGCGTGAATCATCCGGCAAACTTGCTACACTGATGATAGACCCACTACCTCCAATTGTCAAATTCAAAAAGATGAAAAAAATTATTTATATCGACCGCATCACGAAAAAGAGAGAGATCGAAGATGTCTACGGGGGCTACTTCATCGAACTTCTCTACGGCTCCCGTTGGAAATCTCTTCTCTTCGGCAAGATATTAAAGCAGTTAACAGTAACAACCCCCCTCTTTTCACGATGGTACGGATGGTGCCAGAGCAACAAGCGAAGCAAAAAAAAGGTGCGACCATTTATCGAACGTTTCGGCATTGACGCAAACGAATTCGAAAAAAAAACCGACGCCTTCACTTCTTTTAACGATTTTTTTATCCGAAAACTCAAAAAAACCGCACGTCCTATTACTGAGGGGAAGAATCTCCTCACCATGCCAGCAGACGGTCGCTACCTGGCGATCGAACGCATCCGAGAAGAGATCCCTTTTTTAATCAAAGGCAACCGATTCAATCTCTCTGAGCTCCTCCATGACACCACTTTAGCTAAGCGTTATTTAGGAGGGACAATGGTCTTCTGCCGCCTCTGTCCAACAGACTATCACCGTTTCCACTTCCCATGCCACTGCACACCACAACCCACCTCATGCATCAACGGGACACTCTTCTCTGTCAACCCCATGGCTCTGAAAAAAAATGCCCGTATCCTCACGCAAAACAAACGTTTTATCACCACGCTCCAAACAGAACAATTCAACGACATCCTCTTCATAGAAATTGGCGCTACCAACGTCGGCAGCGTAATACAAACCTCACAACCCTACCACCCCTACGCAAAAGGGGCGGAAAAAGGCTACTTCGCCTTCGGAGCCTCCGCGATCGTCATGCTCTTCGAACCAAATACAATAAAAATAGATCGCGATTTACTCGACGCCTCAAAAGAAGAGATCGAATTGCGCTGCCTCATGGGGCAACAACTCGGTACGATCACAAATAACCAGTGAGATCAGTGAGAGGGAAGACAAAAGTGACGCAAAAAAGAGAAAGAGGGACAGCAGGGACAAAAAGGGACAAGAGGGACGACAGAGACAGCAGGGACAACAAAAACTGCCATCCTTTTTTATGCTCTTTTTGTTACGCCCTTTACCGTTGATTCTCAACCTGTAGTTTGGCAGTTTTGAAATCAGGCCGA
>JAFITR010000048.1 GCA_017116025.1 Simkania negevensis | reverse complement strand
ATGTAGCGCAGTTTTGTTTCTAAATGGCTTTCGTTAAACCATTGTTTGGTTTCCTCTACATGTTGATCCAAGTATCGTGCGTTACCGTTGAAGAAGTTGATCTGCAAGAGGGCTCGCGAAATAGCAGCGCCGTGTCTTTCTATAGGCAACGGAGTGCGATGCATATTGCCTTGTATCAGAGAAGAGTCGGGCTGAATGAGCCACATATGCCTGGCATCTTCTGATTCGAGTGCACCAAGCCATCTTTTCCATATCTCTGCATCGTAGCTGGAAAGAAGAAGGAAGCTCATCTTTCCTTCGTGTTCCATAGCAAGGATCTGGTTGCCAGGCTTTTGGTATTTACTGAAAACGGAATGGGGCTTATCAAGCTTAGCCTCTTTACCCGTTAGGAAAAAATTTTTGGTGGCGAAGATGTTGTTGTCAAAGATGTCGTGGTAATTATGTTCGTAGAAAAAAAAGTAGGACGAAAATTTATTTGTTTGGTTGGATAAGTTGTGTCTAAGAGGGGAGGCACCAGGCCCGATGAAACCCCTCTCAGAAGGGCTGCTTGGGGCTACTAAGTCCTTGATTTTTGGTATTATTTTCCCCCACTCGATTTCATCAACGGCTTCGCGTGGTTTAATAGAGAGGTAACGTTGCAACTCCTCCTTCAGCTCTTGCTCAAGCTCAAGTTCGAGCTCCACCTCTAGCTGCGCCTCTTGCTCCAGCGCCATCTCTACCTCTTCTTCGAGGCCGATGATATCGCTTGTAAATTTTGGTACTTTTTTAGGAAGAATGGGGTTGTGCTGTGCACGCTCGATGAGACGGCGAAGTTCATCGCGTAGTTCAGCAACGTCTCCTTCTTGGCCTCTTGGGAAATTATTTAAGGCTCGTTCCGCATAACGTTGGAGGTTGTCGATCGTGTCGATATCCTGCTCAACCCTGCCAAACTGCGCATAGGGGGAGTCTGATGAAGTAGCAAGGAGAACTTTCTGGTATTTTTCAAACTCTTTACCAATGGCACGTGCAATGTCTTCGGGCGTCTGGTCAGATGCTGTTCTTGGGTTGAGCAACTTTTCAAGCGCCTTTTTTCTGAAGACGTTGCTGATCTGTTGTTTAAAGGAGCGGTAATTATCCATAGCAAGGCATATCGCCTGGTATTTGATGCCCGAATTGATGAGATCGAGGACAGTTGATCCCTCTCCGAGCAAGGAGCTGCGTGCATTATCCGGAACAACAAATTCAGCGTCTTGAGAGAAGAAAAATTGTCGCAAACGCAAGATGCCTTGGAAGAAATTTCTTCTCATCAGCCTCTCACCAACAATGACGAAATTTTTGCTTGTAGGGGGTTGTAAAATGTCTGATCCTGTCGTGTGGCTTTCGTCGTAATAAACGAATAGATTTTTTATTGGGATGCCAACAGCTTCGATGAGTTCTTTGCTCGTGCCCCCGATGACTTCGTGGGAGGATGCTCCCTTTTTCATAATAGCGAGCTTGCCAGAATTTTTTCTTTCTGAGATGGAGGCCTCAGGTCCTGCTTGGGGGATGTAAAAGAGGACGCCGTCGATCCTCTCATCGTTTTCAAAATATTCGAGGATTTCACGCGCCACGCACGTATTATTGAGTTCTTTGAAATGCCCAGCGATGTCGATGATGCCGTGAAATTTCTCTTTTTGGGGATGATTGAAGAGGGCCTCTCTAAGTAGTCCTTTAGCTCCCGCTGACTTGACTGTATGAATATTTCTTCTTTGTAGTTTTTCTGCTCGTTGGAGCATGATGTCAACAATACGTCCCTCACTCCCTCGATCGTAAATAATGTTGCTTGCTAGGGCCTCGTGGTAGCCGGGGGCATTCCATAATACTCCTGCCATAGCACGGCAATCAGCGAACTGATCGACAAAGTTTTGTGGTGTGCTGTTAAAGCGGTCTACGCAAAATGAAACGTAGAGGGCGATGGTTTCTGTCTCGATATCGAGAAGCTTGCTTGTCTCTTTCCTGAGATTTTCTACGGCTTCCTCTACCTTGCCGGGGCGGTCGATATCGGCAAGGGAGACACCTGTCAACCGCAAGAATTTTTCGGCCTCAGCTGTTTCGTCAAAGGGCTCGTCGCGCTGGGACGCAGCTACTTTGAATTTGTTAGCAAGATCCATGATTTGGTATGGCGTGACACCTTTTGATAGCACCGTTAAGAAGTGGTAGGTGGCCAATTCATAATAGTAGCCGAATTTTGTTGTCGGCGATGGTGTGTCGACGCCCTGGAATGGCAGGATTTCTCCTGCGTTTTCGATGCTTTTTGAGCGGCCAAAGTGACGTCCACAGCTTTTGCTCAGAGTAGCAGGTAGCAGATCCTGTATTACGTGTTTGGCAAGAGCCATAAGATTAGCCTGCTCATTCTCCGTCGGATTGGAAGAGACGGCACGCCGACCCAGTTCAACAAGAAAAGCGATATCTTTTTCTATTTCTGCCTGATTTGCCTGTCTGTTATACCATTGCTGAGCTTTCTCAACCTCTTGCTGAGCAGCACGACCACCTTTGTGATCGGTAAGGGTTTGCACTTCTTGGGGAATCGTATTCAAGAAATAACGGACAAGTGAGCTTTTGTGTTCTAGTGCAACGGCAAAAGGAGCATATGCCTCGGCGAGCTTGCTTGCCAAGAAAGGTTGAACTTTCTTTTGGTAGTCTACTTGAGAAAGCAATGCTTGTTCATTGCGCCTAACACCGGAGAGCTCTTCCATCGTTTGGTTGGTGTTGGGAATTGTCTCTTTGCTTACTAAAAGACTCATGATTGTTTTAACGACATCAATCCTTTCGGCTTTGATCTGTTCGGCTTCTCCTATAGGGAAGTTAACTTCGCGCAAGGTGTTAAGGACGATATCGACCTCGTCGATAGTAACGTCACTATGTTTTCGAAAAATGAGAAGGATGTCGCGTAAAATAGCGATCTTTTGTATGAGATCTTGCGAAGGTTTGTTCTTTCTGTCGCTGATATAGTCTTTGGCACAGCTTAAGAATTCGAGTTCAAGGGCTTGAATCGTTTCACTTTTGATGACGACCATCTCCTCGCGTTCCATAGCCTTTTTGAGCTTGCTGTATATCCAGGACAGATTTTTACGAGTGAAGGTATTTCGAGATAGATCGATGCTATCGATCTCTTGATGAAAGCATCTACGTTGTGTGTTCTTGAGGTTTTCTATGACGGTGCTAAATTGTGATGCGGGGGTAACAAAGAGAGAGAGACGTCCCGGTTTGGCTGCAAGATGACCGAGGATAGAGGCAAACACGGATGTCTTGCCCGCTCCCATAATGAGCTGTATGACGATATCGCGGTAGCGCTTTTGTCCTACTCCTCGTTCCGTCATTTTGTATAGCAGATTGTACTGCTCGGGACGGATGCGTATATTGCTGAAATATTCGAAGACGAGAAAGGGCACTTCACGCTCAGGGTTGAGCTGAGCGGTGCCGTTGTCATAAGTTCTTGTAGTGAAAAGTTCGTAGCCTAGCTGTTCAATAAGATAGTCGCGCTCTTCCTTGCTTTGAAAATCGTTGGCAGCGAGCTTGCGCGCATGTACATCTCCCCTTTGCCATTGTTGTAGATGAGTGGCGTTGATGAGGTACTTACCGATTAATTGGTACAGAGTGGTGACATCTTGCTCGTCAAGGTCGCTGTTGGCAGAATAAAACAGCTCTTTTCTCCCTTTTAAAAAGAGAAGAATGAGGTCGTTCAACTTAAGCTCTTTAGCCGAACGCCCCCGAAGAAGCATCAACTTTCTAAGAGTGTGTGGGAGCTGTGCAGATGTTTTGTTAGCAAAAGCAAGCATGGTTTTTTCCTGCCCTTCAAGGCGTTCCCTCTGCTCGGCAATCTTTGTCGACATCTCACTCTCAATATCGATGAAGTTTTTGTCTCTTCGCAGAGAATAATGGGGAAGGGAATCGTTTCTTTTCCTTCCTGCATTTAGTTCGTCAGCAAAAGCAGCAAATTCTATTTGGATAGCGTTTAAGTAGTTTCTTTCCGTCTCGTTGATGTCTTGATCACCAAGGGCACATATTGTGTTCGCATTTTCTGCTCGTTTATCGCCCATTGAGCAAGAGAGGAAGGATTCGCCCGAGAGTGGGTAGGTTGTTTCGAAAGTGTCTGTTTCCCTTGTAAAGAGTAGAAAGGAGAGGCCCGTTGGTGTAGTGCAGCGCACAGCAGGTTGTGTGGCAATAGGTGGGAAGGTGGTCCTGATACGGGAGGGTGGTTGGTTTGGGAAAATTGGCTGGGTGTTACCTGCTTTGTTCATCGGTCTCTTGCTATAGGCAATGTTGAGCTGTTTGTGAAAGTTGTAAAGAGATTCTGTTAACCGGTTGGAAGGAAGCTCGGGAGCCTTTTCAGGATGTTGTAAAGCAAAGAAGAGGTAGTTGTATAAGTTCCACTCTGTGTAGGGGCTCGTGTTATCGTTCGAGTGTGTTTGGAACAAATCTTTTATATCGAGCTGGCTGAGGCGGAAGCACAGCACTCTTCTTTTTGCCTCACAGCCATTTTTGGCGATGCGATAGAGCGAGACAAAGTCTCTAGAGAGGTTCAAACCTTCTTGAGGGAAGATGACAGATAGACTCTCGATAGATGGGGGTGTGTAATAATCGTGGTCACGACCATTGCGGAGAAAAGATGTTGCTCTTTCTTTGTAATAATTTCTGTCTAGGCCTGGGCCAGGTAGTAATGCCGGACAACAAACAGGGTCCTTGGAGGAGTCATAGGAGGGGTCATCGAAGAAGGGGTCATCGGTATGTCGGAAACCGAGGCGGGGAAGAGTGACGGGTTCTGTAAATGACGTGGTTGTTCTATACTCAGCAAAAGAAAAAATGGGAGGCATGGGGGTGTCGTGGGTCAGGTCGTAGTAACG
The DNA here is from genome assembly GCA_017116025.1 of Simkania negevensis. GTDB lineage: Bacteria > Chlamydiota > Chlamydiia > Chlamydiales > JAFITR01 > JAFITR01. The sequence continues at coordinate 4,893 of JAFITR010000048.1, read as the reverse complement.
TCGATGAAATGTGCTGGTTCCAAGAGCGCGTTCAATAAGCCCAACCTCATCTTCCTTCGGTAGCCGTAAAGGAGCAACAACGTTCTGGATACCGTCGAGATAAATGGAGTAGCCGGAGCGCATTTCTTTGTCGATCGCTTCTTTTTTTTTCTTGTTTTCTTCGTTTTCTTCGTCTTTTTCTCTTTGTTCAAACTCAGGCCTGTTCCTGTAATCAACTAGCGTTTTGTACGCATAGAGGCGAATCGCGATTGCATTGGGAGAAAAATCACTGCTTCTTTCACCAGATAAAAGAATCCACTCGAAGATTTTCTGGCTTTGCAGTGAAAGTAAGTCGCTTTGTGTTACTTCGCGTAGGCAATCGAAAGCCTCCGTGTAGCTCCTCTGTCCTAGATAAAGATAGGCTAAAAAGAGCTTGCCTTCAACCTCCTTGGCTCTAGGCTTGTCGTCGACAAGGTCATATTCTAGAAACCGATGTTGCCCTCTTTGTGGCATGTTGAACTCGATTTCTCTGGGATCTCTTTCAGTTGTTGATAAATCTTTGCTTTCGATGTCGAGCTGTTCAACCGAAGTCAGGTGATGCTCATTTTCGGTTTGTAAAATTTTTCGCAGAGGAAGAAGAAGTTTCTGTTTGCCACCTTCTTTGCTTTTTAGCAAAAGGTAGTTGTTCATATGACCAAAAAGCCAGCGTTTTTGGTCTTGAGCTAACAGATACTGCCGATTGCTTTCCCAAACCGCATGACCATTTGTGTCAACAACAAAGGCAAGATCATTTTCGTTTAAAGAAAGGTAGCGCGGGAAAATGATCGCAGCAACGTCTACATTGCTATCAGCCCCTTTGAGCCAGATCGCTGTATAATTGGTGTGTTCAAATAATTTTAGGGGCCCAAAATCGTAGGTAGGTTGGCTATCTGAGCAGAGACAAAGGTATCGCTGCTCTTCTGACGGCTTGCCCTCATCTTCAGACGGGATGATTTTGCCGTTAGAGCAGACTAAATAGACAGTTTTCCCTGTCTTAAGGTCTGTGATCAATGATGGCTTGGATGGATCAATGGAGAGCCAAAAAGCGTGGTCGGCTTTAAGAAATCCGGGAATTGTATTGGGCAAACAGTTTTGATTGAATAAATTGCTTGAAGGCGTGATGTACTTGTACCATCTGCCGTCCCGCTCCATTTCCAGGCCAAGTTCAAATTCAACATACATGCCTTGTATACCTGTGACAACGCGCATCGAGCCTAGAACGGATGATTTGAAGTAGAATATTGCTCCAGAGACATGATAACTAAGCTTCTCTTTTCCAAAGAGCCTTTGGTAGGTAGGAGAGTGCTTCCACCTTGGATCATTAGTATTTTTAAGACTACCTGCCTCGTTGCAGATTTTGCCCGTCTCAATATTTACAGCCCAGAAGGTATCGCTAGAGGTTGTTACTCGATATGTGGGGTGTGAGGCAGGAAGCCACTGCTGCTGACTCGTTTTGTTGGGAAGAGATAATGCTTGAAACAGATCCGTAAAAAACCTGTTCCTTTTTTCTTGATCATCGAGCACCTTTTGAAGGTAAGGTGACGTAGTGTAGGCAAATTGCTCAGCAGCTCTTTTAAGAACAGGGTCATTATTTTCTTCATTTAACTCATTGTTGGTATAGAAAATCCAGCTGATATACCTCTTTTGAATCTCTGCCTCTGAGAAACTTCTCTCTAGTGTTCTTTTCTGATAGTAGTGATATAAGAGATGGAGGTGGATGGCACTCTTTTCCTCTAAAGAGAGGTCGGGAATAGCAAGCCATCCCTCCAGCAATTTGTCTGCGTTGGGAAGAACCAGGTGTTGCTTCGGTTGAGGGACTAAGTTTCTGACCCTGTCAGCTAGGCGAACAAAAAATAGACAAGCGTGGACGTGAGGTCTTTGGTTTGGCATTTTTTCCCAAAAATCCTTGAGGCCGGAGTTGATCAAGTCGATACACTGGTCAGCAAGATTAGGTTCAGCAGTAAGCTGTTCAAATAGGGGTAGCTCTAAGGAGCCGTTTTGTGCTCGGAGAGGTTTGAAAAAGATCGTGTCGAATAACACCTGGATAGCAGGTTTTGCTAGCAGGCTTCTGTTGTGGCGGAAATAGTAGAGAAGTTGATAGGTGAAAAGATGAGGTTGTGCCCCTGTTCGGATTAGCTCTCTGATGGCTAATATCGGGATATTGTCTTCTTTGATGAGGGTCTCTGCTTCATTTGGCAAGCTGGCATATCCCTGGTTAGCAGGTGAAGCTGCTGTATCCCGGCCTCTTTTTCCGGTTATGATGGCATGAACGTGTCTGTCGAGGTCGTTGCTGCTTATCAGAGAACGGTGCGTTTTTTCGTATTCTTCATCCGTTAAGGAAGCGAAGGAATAAGGGTTAGAATTGTATTTGAATATAGCGCCTAGCCTCTTTTCCCCGAAGCCTGCTGCTCTGGTCTCTATCTCGACCGTAAGGTTAAAGATGCTGACTTTTATTCCGTATTTTTTTGAATATAGGTTAGCTCTATCAGCATAAAACGCAACCCTTCTCAGTAGTACTAGGTGGTCAAGATTGCTTGCAATAAGGGGTGATTTGGACGGGTCAATGTCGATGTCCCATACAAGCTCAAAGGCTAGAACGTCATCGGGCGAAAAAGGAGGTTCCCTGTTAGGGGCGTTCATCCAGCTTGAGTAGAACCTATTTTTCCTGCGGACTTCTTCATAGACCGTTGCATTGTTTTTTATCAGCTTATCAAAAAAATCATCGTCAACGTTTTCCTGTTGTTGTTGAGAGGAAACAAGCGATCTAAAATAGAATAGTTCCCCATTATTTTTTGCTTGTGCACGGGTGTTGATGGTATCGAAATAATCAGAGAGCCTCTTTTGCCTATCCCAATCTTCTCGGTGGTAGAAGACTTTGAATGGCCTGTTTAAATCCAAGGGCTGGTGGGCGCCATAGTGGGCGAGAAAGGGCTCGCCAGTGGTGCGTGAACGTGTTGAATCGATGCGGACGGCTATGGTATGGGAGATGGCATAGGCGAGCAAAAAATAGATCTTTGCCTCTGGGCGTTGAACGGAACTGACCATCAATAAATCAGAATAGTATCCGGTAAGGGCCTCAACTGTTTGCATAACCCCTTTGAGGTCGTTCTGGGGTATCCATAGCCAAAAATCGGAGGATTCTGCCGCAGGAACAGGAAGTAGAGAAAACAGCTCTTCGAGCAGGACTCGTGCTTGCGTTTTCTGATCTCTTTTCAATGCAGCCTCGATAAAACCTTTAGCACCTTGTAGTGTGGCTAGTAGCGTCCCTGGATTGGGACGCTGGAGAGAGAGGAAAGGGAGTGTGTCAATCTGCGTATTTGCCTTTGGCGGCTTGTGCAGGAAGGCTGAACGTAGACCGATGATCTCTTGTTGTAGAGCAACAAGGTTTGCATTCCGTGGCCGCATGGCAATAGGTAAAGAAGGCTGCGAAGCTCTCTTAGCTGAGATCTCTTGTTCGATAATAGAAAGTCTATCCTGTGCATCAGAAAGCGTTGCGTATACTTGTAACGCTTTGTCTCGAGAGAGCACGCCGTCTTCTCCAGCCTTGTACATCTTGGAGAATGTACGCATTAATTTTTCTCCAGCATATTTTTGTAGCGTGCGTGCCTGCTCAGCCTCAGAACTGTCTACCGGTATTGTATCTTTATAGGCTTGGTAAAAAAGGATGAACATCCATAGCTTGAGCTCCAGCTTCAACTGCTTATAAGTGGCCTCTGGAACCGTAGCAAAAAGCATTGCCGTTAGCATATGCCAGTTGTTAATTTGAGCTCGTGGAGGTGTTATACAGTCGATGATTTCCTGTCTAGAAGAGACGCGCTCGGAACTCAAATGGCCAAACACGCGTTGATAGATGTCCGATGGATTAACAGATAGTTTTGAATCCCGTCGGGGTAGAAACAGGGGCTCTAAAAGTGATAAAAACCAGTCAGGTTGAATATCAGCTTCGTTGTTGGAAAAGAAAAGCTTCTCACAACTGACTGCTCTGTAACGAATAAAAGGGCAGATTTTTTGCTTGTTTCCTTCTTCGAAAATGTTGTGGTAGTTTTCTGCATGTTTTCCTGTGCTATAGATTTCGATATTGTAGTGGCCATCGTCGCGCTTGGTAAAGGTGTATACCATAGAGTGACTTGAAGATCTTTGCCAGCGAGGTCCTCGCCAGCCACCAGCCATTGAATAGCTACTCCCGGGAGAGAGATTGTAGAGTTTTTTTGCAATGGAAGTGGCATAGTCGTAGAGTTTCTGTTGAAAATGAGAATTGCTGCAGTCGGTGTTGTCCTTGATGAGGGTATCAAGAGTCATATGGAACAATCTGATCTGGCTGAGAGAGTCCTGTAGTTTCATAATCTGAGGTTTTATGGCAGTAACATCATCTGCTTCTAATATTAATAAGTCATGGGAGAGGAGGTGTGAAAAAAAACTCGACAAAAGCTCTATTGAACTAATAAGATCGTCTCTTTCAAAGCGGGTCCCTCTGATAAAAGAGTCGCCGTGTACATATGCAAACCGTGTGATCAACTCCCTTCGATCGCTGGCGTTGTTGCGACTGAGAGCCTTGGGAATGGAGCTGCCTTCTGCAATGAGAGAATGCTTTTTTAATGCCTCAACATCAAAATTTTCCGGTAACGATCTCTCTGTATAGAAAAAATTGACTCTGGCCTGTAAGTTTTGCAGAGCTGCAACAGCACATGTTGTAACTTGCTGAAAGCCAGCATGTGGTGACGATCCCTCTACGGTAGATCCCCCTGCCGCAGGGGCGCTTTTAGTATATAACGCAATTGTTGTGGTTTGTTCCATAAACGGTCAAAAAAATAATTGTAAAATTCTCGGCATTTGCATGCACCACGCTGAGTTCAGTAGTTTAAATAATATAACAAG
>JAFITR010000047.1 GCA_017116025.1 Simkania negevensis | reverse complement strand
GCTACATTTACTAACGTGCTAGTTAAAGATCGAACTCACGTTAACAAAGACCCGTTTGACAAGATTTTATTTTAAGTGCATAATAAGCTTAGACGGCAAAAAAAATCTTGTTGCGATGAACATAGAAAAAGCTTTTTCAGATTTTGATCCAACACACGCGGGAGTTGACTACACAAAGAACGCTACCGAAGCGAAAGAAAAATGGAGCCACTCGATCACCTACGAAAAGGTAGGGGAAACGCTCTATCTGTCGCAGCAGAGCCTCATCGAATTTCTTAAGAGAACAAATTCTTTAACTCCCTTAGAAGAATCAAAAGCGTTAACAGACGAAAGGCAGGCTCTTTTAAAAGAGCGTCTATCAGCTGTTTTATCAGCAAATCCTTCAACGAAAGCGAAAAAAATATCTGAGGTAGGAAGTCCCATTCTAAGTGGAGCATCATCCCCACGCCCACCAACGAAAGCGGCCCGTTTAAAAGAGGAGAGAAAGGAAAGAGTTCTTTCTAGTGCAGCAAAACGTCGGATCATCGATTTGCTCACCGATAGAGAAGGGGAGCAACTTACTGGGGAGGAAAGAATCTCCATAGAACGCGATTTCAACAGCATACATAACGAGATGGAGAGAGAGCTACAACAGACAACCAAACAAGATCGGATCACTTTTTTATCCTATGTCGATCAGAAGCTACAAAATGCTAAACCTGCAGAGAGGATGGAGCTTTTAAAGCAACTAGTGAAGGGTTTCCCTGAAGAAAAAAAGCGTCTAGACAAAACTGCTAGGGTTCTCAAAGAGGCGGCAGGTCAAGCAAATCTACGTAGAGCGGATGCAGCAGCAAGACGTTATTACATGGAAATTTATCAAAAAGCACAAGAGGAGGTTCTCTCTTCTACTGTTCTGTCGACACGAGAGCTCATAAGCGCCGAAAAGCGATATACCGAGGATATCATCCTGAAAGAGATCAGTAAAAAAGATAATTACTACTCCTATAACGAAGAAACAGACGAAGAAACTGTTTATAGAAGAGATCAGCTCTCTTCTGAACAAACAAAATATTTAGACAAAGAGCTAAATAGACGCCTTCGGGATACTCCTCCCCCAGAACTTCTCAATTTATTTTTGAATGAGCTCAATCGCACCGTCAAGCAACAACAAAAAGAGCAATTAACCACAGCTGTACGTCCTTTGGAGACAGGAACACTCAACAGCGTATATCAGATAAGGAGAGGAGAAGAAGTGTCTGGATATGCAAAAAACATCCCTGAAAGGGATGCACAAAGAATGGTTGAGATCTCCACAGTTGGATCTCTTGGACAATTTCTCCACGGAGCCAACATTGTCCAGACTTATCGTCGGACCTCAACACAGCAGGCAGAACAAGCACCGAAAGATCTGCCTCCAGCTCCTAAGATACCCGTTCACATGGCCACTGCTGCCCCTATCGAAGGGTTGAGAATTAACCCAAAAGAGCACAACGTGGACTGGACCTCTTCTGCCACACAACACACTGCTCTAGCAGCTTTATCTTTCCAATTTTTGGATGGCCACAAGAAGAATATGGGAATCGATCAAGAGGACAATTTAGTCCTTTTTGATACCGATCAAACCTTGCTAGAACAAAACGACTACATCACCTGTAACGGAAAGTGCAATCCACCGCTAGGGCAGCTCTATCTACAAGGAGAAGAGCTATCGATCGATCGAGAAATATTAGACGAGCATTTGGCACAATTGGGAGAAGCAATTGACTCACAAATCCCTGTTCGGGCGCGCGATTTCCCAAAAAAAGGAGCTCCAACCGTTACATTTTCAGAAAAAGATTCAGAGATAGTCACTTCTGTCGTCGAATCACATTTCGGTCAAGATTTGCGTTTTCTTCTACATGGAAAAGACAACGAAATCCACTACGATAATAGCCTTCCAAGGCTACGCATAAAATTTTTTCGGATCACAAGAAATGCTCAATTCCAACAGGACAAAATTTGGAGCGATCTAAAGAATAAGGGTCTATCAGAAGAACAGATTGCCATACTAAAAGCAAATCCTATGCTTCTTCATCCTCCCGAGTGCAGCATCGCCCAGTTACAAGCATTGAGAGAGAGAAGAGCAAGGCTAGAAGGTTTTCTTGTGATCAAGGATACATTGGAAAGCGAGCAATCTACAGAAGAAAAAAGAAAAGTTTTAGTTCAACATCTGGATTCCATGCCTATACAAAGTTCCCAAAAGACGATACTGCTTTACCAATTACGATCGGAGATCCCAAAACAAATTGAACGAGCTATAAAATCTGCTAGCAAGACTCTACAAGGTCCTATCAAGTGGAACCAACTCGCCTGCGCGGCATATCCCACATTGGCAAGCATGCACGAATGGGCAAAGCGTGCATCTCCTGCGAGCCCCATCAATCAGACCCTTTCATGGAAAAACGCTGAGGCATTCGAAGGAGCGCTTGCAACTGAAATCGAGAACTACGAAATTTTCGAAGACGAATATGAAGAAGAATAGCAACTATTCATTACCCGTTTTTACCACACCCCTGACCCATTACGTCCATTATCTCCTTGTTCTGGAAAATAGCGAGCGGTTATCCTTGCTCCAGTGATTATCTTATGAATCAACAAAGAGTGTAACCTGCAGCCGATGTATACAGACATGACAAGCGTGGGCTCGATCATCCTTGGCGGTGGGCGTGGGACACGTTTATTTCCTCTAACGGCAACACGATGCAAACCTGCTATCTCTTTCGGTGGACGCTACCGCCTCATTGATGTACCCATCTCAAACTCGATCAACTCGGGAATCCACAAGATTTTTATCATCTCACAATTTCTCTCTGCTTCGCTACACAAGCATCTCCTACAAACCTATCAATTTGACCGTTTCTCCCACGGCTTTCTAGAACTTCTTTCTGCAGAGCAAAAGCCCTCTCAAACGGCGTGGTACCAGGGCACGGCAGACGCTGTACGCCAAAACCTCGAGTACTTTCTTGAAACAGACTGTCAATACTTCTGCATTCTATCTGGAGACCAGTTATACAGCATAGACTTCAGAGATATGCTCTCACATGCACAAGCAACCGATGCAGACCTCACGATCGCCGCTCTTCCCGTCAAAGAAGAAGAATGTGAACGGATGGGAGTTCTTAAGATCGACGAAAGGCAGAAGATCACCCATTTTCAGGAAAAGCCCAAGGTGGCTACTGCTCTCTCTTCTCTCCGCACTCCGCAAACACTATTCCACACTCACAACATCCCCTACACCAAAGGCAAAGACTATCTTGCCTCTATGGGCATCTATCTTTTCAAGCGCAAAGCGCTCTTTGATCTGCTCACAAACAACGAAGGGAACGATTTCGGCAACCACCTCATTCCTGCACAAATCGAAAAGGGTAGAGCCTATGCCTATCCCCACCTCGGCTATTGGGAAGATATTGGCACGATCAAGTCGTTCTACAACGCCAACCTCGCTTTAACAACAACTCCTTCTCAGTTTGACCTCTTCAACGAATCCCATCGCATCTACAGCGCTCCATATCAGCTTCCCGGGCCTCAGATTGCCAATGCGCATATCTCCAATGCCATCTTATGCGAAGGGACGCGTTTTGACGGCAGGGAGGTTTCCAACAGCATCTTAGGGATCAGGAGTGTCGTGAAGAAGGGGTGTGTGATCCGCAACACTCTTATCATCGGCAATGACTCCTACACCCCTCCCGCTTGTGAAAGGAACAACTTCCACAAAGAGTGGTTAATCGACGAGAATGTACATATTGAAAATGCGATCATCGACAAAAACGTATACATCGGCAAAAATGTTCGTCTTACCAATGAGAAGAAATACCAAACCTACGACAACAACGAGATCTATGTACGCGACGGCATCACAATCGTTGCCAAAGGTGCTGTCATTCCCGACAACTTCGTCTTCTAAATGTAGTGGAGGTTATTGATGGCTGTATGGGCAATCGCAGATCTACATCTCTCTTTTGGCACGCCAAACAAAGAGATGGATCCTTTTGGAGAGGAGTGGATAGGGCACGCGGACAAGGTCAAGAAGGAGTGGGAGGCATCGATCGATGAAGAGGACCTCATCCTTCTTGCTGGAGACCTCTCCTGGGCTATGCACATCACAGAAGCCGTAGCAGACTTAGAATGGCTCCATGCCCTGCCGGGGACAAAAGTCATCATCCGCGGCAACCACGACTATTGGTGGGAATCGTTAAAGAAACTCAAACAACATCTGCCGCCTTCTATCCATCCCGTCCACAACACAACGTTCAATTGGCAAGGGATTTCTATCGCAGGGGCTAGGCTTTGGGATACAGAAGAGTTAAGGTTCGGCCAACACATCACGCTCTCTGCCAACACCATCTCCTCCATGCCCCAGATCGATAACAAAAAGGCTGAGGAGGCGCTAACAAAGCAGCGCAAGATTTTTGCCCGCGAGCTCAACAGGCTTGAGCTCAGCCTCAAAGAGCTCGACCCCCACGCCACAACGCGTATTGCCATGACCCACTACCCTCCCATCTCCTACAATCTCCAGCCTTCACAAACTGCCGACCTACTCGAACGTTACAACATCGACATCTGCGTTTTTGGACATCTCCATAGCGTAGACAAGAGAGCGAAGATCTTCGGGAAGAGAAAGGGAATAGAATACCATCTTACCAGCTGCGACTACCTCAACTTCCAGCCCCTACGCATTCTCAGTCGTTAAAGCGCTTCGATGATGGTGAGGAAATACGCAACGTCGGGATCGGCAAGGTTGACGGAGTTATCTAGAGGCATTTTCTGTCGAGAGGCAAGGATCTTATCTACTTTGTACGCTTCCTTTTCCATGTCGACACTTTCAAAGAAATCAACACAATCATTCATCAGTTCCAGAAGCTCTTCTTCAACAGTAATCTGCGAAAAGGTCTGTTTAACAAGTTGTATAAACAGGGATTTATCGCCACAGTGTGCCAAGAAGAACAACATCTCAAAATTGAATTCGATATCGGGTTTGCACACACTTTTTTCAATCAACGAACGCAACATTTTATTGGCACGATCGATATCACTATTAGCAACTAGACGTGCACGCAGGAAGTCAAACCATTTGACATTCTGAACATAGAGATAGAACTCTTCAATCAACTCAAAAGCATAATCGTCGTTGCTCTCATCAAGTTGCCCTGCGATAAAATCAAACAAGAATGTTTCAATGTCATTGGCACAATGTTCTGTGATAACGCAAAAGAGCTCTTTAGCATCTTCTCCACTGTCGGCCGTTTCTTCCAAAGTCTTTTGCAAAACAGCCAAGATATCCTGTACACCTTCGAAATTTTCTGCTTCATGATTGTCGTAATGGGAGATTTGATGATCAAGCTCGTCACAAAAAACAGTCAATGCTCTCCTTTCAGGGAAGAGCTGCCTCCATAGCTCAAACACCACGAGGTAGATACGATCTTGTAGGGAGGCATCACCATCATCGGAGGCAAGTCCGTCGGCAAGCTCTTCAGGGGTATCGTATGCTTCTGCGAAGGAGGTGAAGTTATCTTTATCCATATGAATGCCTAGTTCATGGAGTTTGGCAAAGAGCTCTCCACTAGCCAAGCAGCGATAGTTTTCTACCTGCCACGGCTGAACATCCATCTTTTTATCCTGACACCAGTTCATCTGCAAAAGATTATACAAAGCCCGGCGCTTAACCTCCATGACCATCCGCACCCTTCGTTATCACTGCTGGCGACTGACAGCAAGTTTTTCTTCAACAACTTTGAGTTGATGAAAAGCGTTATTTAACGTTGATTCGAGATCACGGAACTGCCGATCAACCTCCATGACTTCTCGGAAATTATCCATATAGCCTGTTTCTTGAGCATACTCAACAGCGTATTCTTCAGACGATACAACCTTCTCTCTCTGCTCTTTTTCTACCAATCCTCGTTTCATGCCAATCTCCTCAATTACAACGCGAGCACTTCTCCAACAGGCAGGTAGCCCTCTTCTCTCTTTTCAGTCCTGACCTGCAGCCATGCTCCACTAGGTAAAACATCGATTATAGCTACTTTGATCCCTGCAGGTAAATCAACGATCTTTTTCCTGCTCTGGCCATACAACACACTATCGCGTGCCACCACGCCAGAAATTGGACGTACATACTGAAACCATCCTTCATTAAAGAGAAGATAGACAGCAGGAATAGAGCACAACAAGGCTATTGTACGCCAACGCCCCTTTCTGCTCCAAATGGATAAAGAATAAAACAAAAAAGCAAAAGAGGAAAAAATGAAGACAGCAGCAAACAGCTCTGTTGAAGAGAGAAGATCTCTAGCAAAAAAAAGACGTTGCAACAAGGATCTACGCTCTTTTTGAGGCAGCAGCAACTTATCTTTTGTTAAAGCGATATGCCTTTTAAGATAGCGGTTGGAAGGGATGAGCTCTGATGCTTTGTAATAGTAATAGAGGGCGATGGGATAGTCCTGCAGCATATAGTAACTGTTTCCCATGTTGTAATAAAGTTCACCAGAACGCCCCTCTTTCTCAATAGCTTGGTAACTTTCGACCGCTCGAATGAAATGACCGCGTGCCTCCGTGTCTGTCGCCTTAACACCCTGTCGGTATTCTTCTGCTGCGACATCTAATCTCTTTTGCAATGTCCTGGCACAAAGTGGCAAGCAGGCGAATAACACAACTAAGATAACAGCAGCTTTCATAAAAAATTTACCACAGAGCTCACCGAGACAGAGAGGAAAACAAAAATCAATCCTTGTTTCTCAGTAACTAAAACGACGTTTTTTAGATTTTTTCTCTGCACCCTTTGTGCACTCTGTGGTGAATTGCCTTTTTTTTGCGTTCTTTGCGTTTCCTCTCCGTTGTCTATAGCGTCCGGTAGAGCTTTCGTGCCTCGTCCAAGAGCTCTTTTGCATCGACTCCCTGAACATGCGGAGCATAGCGCCGCCTTTCAATATCTTGGAAAAAAGAAACAACACGAAGGCAAGACTCTCCTCCGCCATCACGTAGGCAAGAAGCGTCCCACAACAAATGGCCTTTTTCTTTCAATCTTACCATCAGACATTGCTCCAGCAAAGACAACATAGTGGGGAGCTCGTTAGCAGCTTTTTTTGCCTCTCTAAACAAGCGTCTACTTCTCTGTTTAGCGCCTTTTTTCTTCCTTGTCACCGCTCGGTGTAGCTCTCCTTGAACAAACAAGAGGCCAACACCAACAGGGAGGAATGCCAAAAAACGTTCCGTATGTGCAGGGCGCAACTGCTCTGCTAACAGAAGATAATTACCCGACAGTTCAAAAGGAGAATGGAGAAGATCCTTTTTTTGATTCACCGACAGCCTCAACTTTTCCTCTTCTTTTTCCACGAGGAAGAGTTCTATTTTCGGCGGCTCTTGAGCTTTTTTCTCTTCTATTTTTTTAGGAGCTTCCGTCTCTAGAGCAAAGGGGCGTGGTTGGGTATGAAAAAGAAGATACTCTTCTGTTTCAAAATCAAAACTAGAGAATTCCAAAGAGGGAACCTCTTTTGTTTCATGAGACAATACGCGCATATCGACAAGGTATTCTCTCATACCTTTCTGCTTCTTCCCTGGCATAAGAGTAGGGACCCCCAATAGTTTCTCTTTTTTCCCCAATGAGATTTGGGTTGCCAGATCGGGTAAGAGGTAATTTTCTAAAGCTTTTTCATCACCTCTAACAGTTATTTTCAACTTAGCGATATCACCAACGCGCAACATCCCATCGCTTACAAGGTCCACGCTATACTCGAACCTTCCCAAAGCACCGTTAAAACTCTTCGGCTTGCCTTTAGTAGGGAAAGGGGAGACTTTAACCTCGACAGCGATCGCCTCTGCACGCAGCTTAGGCGGCTGATAGCTTCTTTTCCCTGCAGAATCTTCACTGTATAACATACCGTCTATATACGATGGCCCAAACGTATTGTTGCTGGGGATTAGCGCCTGCATACGTTGGCTTATCTCTTGAACCTGGTAGCCATTTTCTTCAGAATTGGTGATGATGCGTTCGCCTACATGCCGAAACCCATCGCTTTCTTCTAGCAAAGGCAGAGACTCTCGCATCGGCTCAATCGACTTTTTGTAGTAGATGCGGTAGAAGAATTCCACCTCTTTTCCTGGGAAGAGAGAGTCCAATCCCCGCCCTCCAGCCTTCAACAAAAAGTCCTTGCTGCTTTCTACCCCATAGACTTCATAAGAGATGGGGCGAGAGAAAGTTCGTTCATCTCCGACATCGACGCTCACTGACGGCAAGGTATATCTACCCGCGGGCCTAGGAGGCAGTTCGAAATGGTATTTAGCAGAAACAACGCTTTCTTCTTCAAACACCCCATTGACCAAAGAAACGGCCATATGCTGCTGTTCTTTTTCGAAAACTGCCTGCAAAGAAGAGCCGTTCAAAACAAAGCTCTTGGGATTAATCTTTTCCTTGGCGCTATAGGTAACAGTCGCCATTGCCACAACAGGGGCATCCTCTGCCGCGTTTGCGTTGTCTACCTCAACAGTTAATTTTGCCGAAAAGCCGCAGCCAATCAAAACAACTACAGAAAGAAAAAACAGTTCAACAATCTTTTTCATCGCCATCCCTCCAAACAACCTTTTTCTCCCTTATACAAAAACATTCCTTGCTATGCAATAAGAACGCCCATTCCGTGATACAATTTAAACCATGTTTGGTATCGACGTTCAATGGCTCTATTGTCTGATTGTGCTACCCCTGCTTGCTTTCGGCTTGGCCGCCCGACATTTTTTACAAAAGAAACGCAACGCTCCTTCACTACCTCTACCCTCCCTTCTCCTTATAGGCAAGAGTAAAGGCAGCAGGAAGATACGGCTGTTACCTCTCCCTCGTATTTTACAGCTATTTGCCGTTATCTGTTTCGCTCTTGCCCTAACAAACCCAACAACGCCATCAAAAGCAGATCCTTACCTCCCTGATCGCCTTCCTCCACCACCTTCTACTCCATTTCCTCACAAAGGGCAGGCAATCTATCTCTTGATCGACCGTTCTAGTTCTATGGGAGAAGAGATGGGGTACATTGGCGCTGACAACACCTACACCTCTCATTCACGTTTAGCGGTGGTAAAAGATCTGCTGAAAGAGTTCATCACAACGAGGAGCAACGACATGATTGGCCTTGTCGCCTTTGCACGCGTTCCACAAGTCATCGCGCCCCTCACTTTAGAACACGACGTTCTCATTGAAGAGTTGGAACGGCTCGAGCCTGCAGCGACAAGCGACGACGACGGTACAGCGATGGGCTATGCCGTCTACAAAACCTTACATCTCATTGAAGGGACAAAGCACCACGCTTCTCTAGCTCCACCTAACCTTAGGCCTGCCTACGAGCTCATGCGTCCCCTTCTCATCCTCGCCACTGATGGTCTCGAATACCCCAACCCTCTCGACGACGGGCATGAAAAGAGGGGGATCTCCATCAGCGAGGCTGCACAGCTTGCTCAACATCTGAACACGCCTCTCTATATCGTCAATATTGAGGCAAGGCTGCAACACCCGGACTACCGACAGAACCTACAAGCCCTTAAACAAGCAGCACAAGAGACAGGGGGAGGTTTTTATATCGCTGAAAGCCCTGCTGCATTAGATCAAGTATACAAGGAGATCAACTCTTTGGAGCCGATGCCTCTACCTGTTGGCAGCCTAACAAAGACAACGCTATCCTTCGACAAAAAGGATGACGAACATTCTCCCACCGCAAAAAAGTTGCTTTTTGCCATCTTTGTTGCAATAGGAATGGTGCTATTAGGAACAAGCATTTTTATCGAAACGGAAGTGATACGACATGTCCCCTAACGAATGGTCTTCGCACACCCTCTTCCAAGCACCCCTTCTCCTCTTTCTCCTCCTCGGTTCACCACTCATCTGCCTACTCTTCTACCGTCTCCATCGCCACCGAAAAGATGCACTACGCACCTTTTTGTCGGATACCGCTCTCTCTCCACGACCCTTTCTGCCCT
>JAFITR010000046.1 GCA_017116025.1 Simkania negevensis | reverse complement strand
TTCAGATACTCCGATGGGAGAGATGTCTGAATAGTTGTGTTATTTTTTATGTTTTTCCCCCTCTACCTTATTAAGTATCTATCCTGTGAATCTTGACGATCTTGTCTATCTTGTTCCTTTACGTGACTAAGAAAGGTTATTCTGTATATACTGTGCCCCTTATGAGCGTACGAGACTTAACAATCCTTGGCTGTTCGGGACAGCAACCCACGCGCTATCGCAACCATGGCGCTTACCTCCTTCGCTGGAATAACGAAGGGCTTCTCTTCGACCCTGGAGAGGGGACGCAGCGGCAATTTATCCATGCCAATATCGCCCCGACATGTATAACACGTATTTTTGTCAGCCATTTCCACGGCGACCACTGTCTGGGTCTAGGTTCAATTCTCATGCGCTTGAATCTTGATAAAGTTCGTCATACGATTCATTGCTATTACCCAAAAAGCGGCAAAAAGTATTTTGACCATTTGCGGTATGGCACCATTTACCACGATACGATCTCTGTCCAAGAGCACCCTGTCGACAAAGATGGTATTGTTCACGACGATGGACGGTTTGTTGTCGAAGCTGCTTTCCTCGAGCATGGTATCGACAACGTCGCATGGCGTATTACCGAGCCCGATAGTAGAAAGTTTGACAAAGAGAAGTTGCTCCAATGTGGTGTAAGCGGTCCAAAAGTGCGCGAGTTGGAAGAAAAAGGGATGCTCGTCGTCAATGGAAAAACTGTCTCTATTGACGATGTGAGTAGGATTCGTAAAGGCGATGCGTTTGCTATGATCATGGATACAAGAAAGTGTCCACAAACCATTGAGATTGCTCAAGGAGCAAAAATGCTTTTGTGCGAAAGCACATATCTTGATCGACATCGAGAACTTGCCTACCAACATTACCACCTCACAGCAAAACAGGCTGCTGAAATCGCAAAAGAAGCGCAAGTACAACAACTTATTCTCTCACACTTCTCAGCGCGATATCTAGACCTTAACGAGTTTGTCGAAGAAAGCCGTTCCATCTTTCCCAACAGCGATGTAGGCTGCGACTTTAAACAGTTCCCATTCCCAAAAGGCGTTGTGGCATAAGTAACACGATTGCCGTCTTTTTTTATAACTGATAGAATATGAGCTTGTTACAAAAAAAAAAGTTCTTGAGAAGAATTGCTTGCGAAATACTGAGCTATGTTGCTAGTGTGGGGAACGTAGTTATTTTTCTTATGAACCTTTAAATCCTTCATCAGGGGGGAACACAGATGATGAAAAAACTATTAGCAAAATCACTAATTGTAGGTATGACATTGGCGAGCAGTTCTGTCGCCTTTGCTCAAGGAGGGTGGGGTGCCTCTAGCAGTGGAGGAAGCGCTTCACATTCCGATATGTATGCCGATATGCCGGGTGTGCTCGCTGTTGAGGCGGGTTACGTTGATGTAAGTGTGCAATCGATGCAGCCAGGTAGGGGAGGCAATGCCAACCCCGCAGCTGCTGCAAAGATTGATGGGGGTGGATGGGGTGCTCGTGCTCACTATACCTACCACGCTCCTGAAGAGATCTATTTCAAACTCGTTGGCGGCTATGAAGAAGTTACTTTAAAAGGGTCTGCTACCTATACAGGTGCTTCCGCTACGATCGACTTGAGTAAAAACGATTATGACAAGTACTTCTTCGGTGGAAGAGTGGGATTTGCATTTGCTCTTTCCGATGAATTCTGCTTAATACCTGTTGTGGGCTTTACATGGAGCGAAGCAACGTTGAAACACAAAGCTACAACAAGCCTCTTCGATACAAAAACCCGTGGTCTGAAAGCTTCCGGCGGCGTATTGCTGAAGTATATGTTTGCTGATAACTGGGATGCTGATCTTGAGTTGCTTCTGAAGCTGCCATTGAATAAGCGTTCGAAAACGGACTACGATGCTTCTACTAGCAATGCAAATCTCAGATTGAAGCAAGGCAAGAAACTTGGTTATGAAGTTCGTCTTCCTGTGACTTATCATTGGGATTCCGGCAGCAGCGCTTGGGACCTTGGTCTGGCGGCAGGCTATCGCTACCAAAAAGGCGACTGGAAAACAGGTGGAGCGATAGTCGATACGACAAAAGTCAAAGCTTGGGACGTTTCTATGATGCTAGGCTATCGTTTCTAGTCGACTGAAGAATCCTAAGAAGATTACGAGGCAAGCCAAAAGCTTGCCTCTTTTTATATCTTATTGCATACTCCGCCATAAAATAGTTTCAAGTTGTCACATTAAAAATGGTGAAGAAGATGACAAAGAATAGACTCGTCAGTTGTATTATTGCTTGTGCTGCCTTTATGGGGTTTTCTCCGATATGGGCACAGCAATCTGCAGAGCCTGCTAAGGCTCTTGCCGAACATCTCTATCTCTATCCAGGGATTAGCCACATGTCTGTGAAGAACGCATTCGTGAGTGCTACAACATCTCCGGTCAACATTAAAGGCGATGGAGATATGATTACGGGAGGTTATCGCTACGATGCTCGTGATGAGCTCTATTATTCGGTTGATCTTTCCTACTACCAAAACCGTCTGAGGGCCCCTAGTAACATCGATGTACGTGGGCGCGGGGCTGGCATGCGTGGTGCGCTAGGCTACAGCTTTGTTTTTGGAACCCCTTTCACACTGACCCCTATGATCTCCCTGGGCTACTCTCACGATACATTTAAATTTCGTGGCGACACTCCAGGCACACGTCTTTCGTTCCATATCCCTTATGCCGGCCTCGGAGCGAGATTGCATTGGCTTCCAAGGGAGAACTTTGACCTTGCCCTTCTTCTCTTTGCTGATGTCGACTTCGACGCTAGTGTGAAGGTACAAGAATCGACAACAAAGACCCAAGGTAGAAGGGGCATGAAGAGAACGGTTGCTTACAGCTTCCGTATCCCTTTCACCTTTCATCATAAGCTTGGCGAAAAAGAGCTTCTCGACTTTGGTGTTGCGTTTGAAGGCGCCTACGCAAAAAGGAAGATCAAGGAGCTGACGGATATTGGTGATATCGAAGGCAAACATCGTTTGCAATCTATCGGTGTCACATTGAACATCGGCTACACGTTCTAGTCCATAGGTTCTCTTGGAATTTTTACCACAGAGAACAGAGAGGACAGAGAGAAAAATTTAGGATATTTGGACCCTGTTTTTCTTGAAATATTCATGAAAGATCTCTTTCTCTATGCTCTCTGTGGTAGATATCACATTGATAGTCAAAAGGTTGATTCAGCGGGAATTGCTGGTTCTAGTCTCACCTTCTAGTTGACTTTTAACAGTTGTACGGGGTACACATATATGTCCTTTTTGTACGGCGGCTGTAGCTCAGTTGGTTAGAGCACTGGATTGTGGTTCCAGGGGTCGTGGGTTCAATTCCCATCAGTCGCCCTTTTTCTGATGGGGGGGTGTGTTGACTGGTCTTGAAGCTTTGGCCCTAGGTATTGTCCAGGGAGCCACAGAATTTCTACCTGTTAGTTCTTCGGGGCATTTAAAGATCACAGAGCAGCTTTTTCATTTTAAGCCGGGCACGGAATGGATTCCTTTTGAGCTTGCTTGTCACCTTGGCACTTTGTTTGCTGTTCTCGTTGTTTTTCGCAAAGATATTATGCCTCTTTTTTCTTCAGAGCGATTTACTCTGCTTCTGATTGCGATTGCTTTGGTACCGCTCTTCCTTTGCTATCCCCTTTTGGAGTCGATCAAAGAGGTGTCGGCCCATCCGCGTTATATAGGTTTATTCTTTTTTGCTACGGCGGCTCTGCTTTTTTTAGGTGAGCGACTTTGTTTGGCTCCTTTGGAAGCTGTTGCTACTCGCAAAAAACAGTGTGCTACGGCCTTCGCCATCGGTTTTTTTCAGACGTTGGCTCTCTTCCCTGGCGTATCCCGTAGCGGCTCGACAATGTCTGCTGCGCGGTTTCTTGGCTGGAAGCGTATGGAGGCTGCGCGCTTTTCTTTTTTGCTTGCTCTCCCTACAATATTGATGGGTGTAGCGTATGAGACGAAGCAGCTGTTGATCGATCCGACTCCTTTACATGCTGTTTCTCCTTTGTGTTACTTGATTGGTTTTGCTGTCTCTTTTATTGTTGGGCTGTTGGCATTGCGTTGGTTGATGCGCCATTTGCGCAAAGGGTCGTTGCTTTTGTTTTGCTGGTATTGCATTGCTCTTGGGCTGTTTTCGCTTATATTGTTTAATACATCGTTGTTGAATTATGCATAAAGATGAAGAAAGAGAAGAGGAGGGGGAGCGTGTTCCCTATCCGTTGAGGCAGTTGCGTGGCGTTGCTTTGTTAGGAGGGGCGTTTCTTTTTGCGATTGCTTTGATTAGTTTCCGTTTTGGAAAGCCCCATCATAACTGGCTTGGTTTGGCAGGGTACAGTTTCTCTTGGCTATCGATCTACCTCTTTGGCCTTGGCAGCTACTTCATCTTGGGGTATCTCATTTGCTGTGGTGTGCGCATGGCTCGGGGGAAAAACCCTCATTCGTGGCCTAAAGAGCTGTTATCGTTTTCCGCTGCTCTTCTCTCTTTGTCTGTTCTTCTTAGTTTGTTTGCTTCTACACACCCTGAAGCAGGGGGTTTTTTTGGTTCAGCGCTCTATTCTGATACGTATAGAGCCTATCTACCTCTGCCATCGACAACAACTGTTTATTATTGGGGAGGAGTCCCGTTTCATGCACTCTATACAGAGTTGCCTCTTGTCAATTTTCAATATCTGTTGAGCAATACGGGTACGGTCATTGTCTTCACCACTCTCCTCGTCATCAGCCTTCTTTTTTTGTTTGGCCTTCCCTTAACCGCTTATACCAAACCGATTGTTGCTACGGCGGCTTTCATCGGCAAAAAGAAGCAACGTCTCTCGCTCAACGACGACACCCTCTTCGATGAGGAATCTTTACCTGTACAGAAAGCGGGCACTCTTAAGCCTTTGCTTTCTAATCTAGACGAAGTAGAAGAAGCGGTGTTAACCCCTCTTTCATTACCTGCAGGGTATATTGAAGCAGATGTTGCCCCGGTGAAAGACGTTGACGAAGGTGAACTGCAGGCTACTCCTGTCCCATATCTATCTTCGATGCGCCCACTGTCACAGCTTTCTTTGGCAACGCAGCCTAAGCTGCCCAACCTTGTTGGATATAAGCTGCCGCCCCCGAGCTTGCTCACTTCATCGAAAAAAATCGACCGCTCTGCTGTCAGCAAAGATTTGCAGCGCCAGGCTGCGGTGCTTGAAGAGACCCTCTTAAGTTTCGGTATTGAAGCGAAGGTTGACCAAATCCATTCCGGCCCTACGGTAACGCGGTTTGAAGTGCAGCCTGCTGTTGGTGTTAAAGTCCAAAAAATCACAGCATTAGAAAGCGATATCGCTTTGAATATGCAGGCGCGCTCTATCCGCATGATTGTTCCCATTCCAGGAAAAGCTGCTGTGGGTATTGAAGTCCCCACCCCACATCCTCAGGAAGTGAGTTTTAAAAACATGCTGTGTGGCTATCAAAAGCGTGGTGCCTCCTGCCATATCCCTATTTTACTTGGGAAAACAGTGACAGGAGAAGACGTAGCGAGCGATCTTACACGCATGCCACATTGCATTATCGCCGGCGCGACAGGATCGGGTAAATCAGTATGTATCAATACGATTGTTATCTCCATCCTTATGAACGCCCGTCCTGATGAAATTCGGCTGCTTATGATCGATCCTAAAAAAGTTGAGCTGACACAGTATACTCAGCTGCCACATATGATCGCTCCCGTCATCACAGAGGCTGAAGAAGCGTATATTGCTCTCAACTGGCTTGTTGCAGAGATGGAGAAGAGATACGAGCTTCTCAAAGCTCTCAAGTTGAGAAATATCGCAGCCTTTAACCAGCGCAAGCGCAATGAAAAGTTTGAGGCAAGCTTGAGATTGGACGTGCCGAAGAAGATGAGCTACTACGTGGCGATCATCGACGAGCTTGCAGACTTGATGATGGTATCAAATTGCGACATTGAAACTCCAATAGCACGCATTGCTCAGATGGCGCGTGCTGTGGGGATACACCTGATTCTTGCTACACAAAGGCCGTCGCGTGAAGTCATCACAGGATTGATCAAGGCAAATTTCCCCACACGTGTTGCTTTTAAGGTGGCCAGCCGCGTCAATAGCCAGATCATCCTTGATGAGGTGGGGGCCGAGAGTCTTTTGGGCAACGGCGATATGCTCTTTCTCGCTCCTGGAAACACACACCTTGTTCGTGCACAGGGAGCTTACATCCGTGACGATGATATCAATCAAGTCGTTCAATACATCTGTAAACAGCTCCCTCCTGCTTATCTCATCAACTCATTCAATCCTCAAACTTTTGAGGCTGCACGTCATGGCATGTCTAAGATCGGCCCTTCTTCTGAAGAGACGCTAGATACTCTCTACGGCCAGGCAAAAAAGCTTGTGCTTGAAACAGGTAATGCGTCAACAACGTTTTTGCAGAGGAAGCTAAAGATAGGCTATGCCCGTGCAGCAAGCTTGATGGACCTACTTGAACGACACGCTATTGTGGGACCGCAAGAGGGGAGTAAGGCGAGAAAAATTTACTACTCCTCTCACGACAAGCCGAACGAGAAAAAAACGTAGGCCAATTAGGCGTTGTTGCATAGATGAATATAAACGCGAAGATCGCGAAGAGAATACGAAGGGTAAAGGAAATTGCTGACCAATTACCGCTTCTCAAGATTTTCTCCACATGTTAACTTGACGATGCGAAGGCCTTAGCTTGGAAGGGACTCATGAGAGAAAAAAAGAAAAAAATTCTCGTTGCGATGGTTACGGGACAGTTTTCGAAAAAACTCGTTGATCAACTTCAACACGCAGGCTTTGACGTCAAAATTGTTGATGACGGTGAAAAGTGCCTTGCGTTAGTAGAAACATTTTTGGCAGACCTCATTATTCTCGACTTTACCCTTCTCAAACTTAATGGTTTGGATATCTTAAGGCTTTTGAAAAAAGGGAGAAAAGGCACGCGAGTGGGGGTATTTGTCTGTACAGAGCACGCGCTCTATCAAGATTATCAACTTGCGATTGAAAATGGCGCCAACTATTATTTCTTGAAATCGTATGCTATTACAGACCTGATTGATACGATCCATAGCTATTTCCAAGGTTCTCTTGTTCCTTCTTCCTTCATAGATGTTATGGAGTCCATCAGTAGCAAAAAAGAGGGCCTCTACCTTCCAGAAGGTCCGGTGGACAATGGCTTTATCCGCTTTTGGGGTACACGTGGTTCCGTCCCCGTTGCTGGTCCCGATTATTTGCGTTACGGCGGCAATACTTCAAGCTTGGAGGTGCGTAACAACGATGATCTTGTCATTATTGATGCGGGAACAGGCATACGCCCTTTGGGTAATATCCTTATGAATGAAGCTAGCCGCACGTTGCATCTTTTCATCGGACATACACATTGGGACCATATTCTCGGTTTCCCCTTTTTTAAGCCTGCCTATTCTTCTGAATTTGAAATCAATATCTACGGACCGCAAGGCTGTGAAAAGGGGTTATATGAGGTTTTTACCGGTATGCTCGACAAAGATTATTTCCCGGTTAAGCTTGATGAAATGATGGCGAGACTACATTTTCATGAGCTTTTAGGAGACCCCGTTACAATAGGGAATATTACAATCGAGTATATCTATACCTCGCATCCGGGGCCTACGTTAGGGTTTAAGCTCATTTCTCCCGACAGGACGATTATCTATGTCACGGACAATGAATTTCTCGTCGGCTATCATGGCCACCCTAATAAGATTCACAAAAATAGCCCTCTTCTGGTGCCGTATGAAGGTTTTATCGATTTCTGTAAAGGTGCTGATTTTATTGTTCACGAGGCGCAATACTTTCCAGAAGACTACCTCAAAAAAGTGGGATGGGGACACTCGTCCATTTCCAACGTAACAGTTTTACTAAAGCACACTGGGATCAAACGGTGGGTTGTGACACACCACGATCCTGACCATGGTGATGCTGCTCTCTTGCGCAAGCTCATCCTACATAAACAGATTCTTGCCGAAGCCTTTGTCGATACAGAAGTGCTTTTTGCTAGCGACGGTTGCGTTCACCCGTTCTAAGGCGTTGTTGTATTATTCCCACCACAGAGCCACAGAGAAAAAAAAGGATGTTACCGAACTCTACCCACACATCATTTCTCTGTGACTTTGTGGTAATAGTGCAACAAAACCTTAGCAGATGAAAGTGGTGTGTCGTTGTTTCGCGTACGTCTTGTTGTGGAGGTAGATTCCGGCAGCAAGGATCATTGCCAGGTAGAGGCAAACCCATGTAGCAGAGAGCTCTTTGACGTAGATGTGCCAGTCCAATCCAGCAGGGGCGTTAGCGGGGAAGCTGAGGGTCCATTTGGTGTAGAGGTTGTTGACTGAGTGAACAAATGTACTGATTGTCGGAACGATAGGGTATAGGACAAGTCCGATGACGAGCAGAGCGAGTGTGATAGAGACGAGGAAGGGGAAGAAAAGGTTATAAAGGAAGCTTTGTATAGGAAATTGGTGTGCGTAGTAGAGGATGAGAGGGAATATGGTAAGGTGGACAGCGAGTGTGAGGGCAAGGGCTTGTCTGAAGAGGACGATGATGCAGTAGAGAAGCTGTTCCCAGGCGGGTATGTTTGCCATCTGTCTTAGTGGACGTGTGGGGATTGCATGCTGCAGCCATTGGTCGCAAGGGAGGTAAAAGAGGAGGATACCTCCTGCAGCAAGATAGCTGAGCTGGAATCCGATGTTGGTGATCACAAGAGGGTTGATGACGAGCGCTGTTGTCATCGCAACTCCCATAGCGTGGAGTGCGGAGGTTTTTCTGCCGAGGAGAAGGCCGACGATAAGGATTGTTGTCATTGCCCAGGCGCGATAGACAGATGGAGCGGGGCCAATAAAGAGGAAATAAGCCGTAAGGAGTAGGATGAGAGCGGCATGAGCGAGGCGTTGTGGAAAGAAGAGTTGTAACATGACGCTTAAGATGAGAGCGATGAGTGAGAAGTGAAATCCTGATATTGCCATGATATGCTGCAGACCAAGCCGGGAAAAGTCATAGACCATTAAAGAGTCGCGAAACTCTCCGATCGCCAACCCTTGGATAAAAGAGGCGCTCCCACTGTCGTCAATGTGTTTGGCAAGGTGTTGCCTCAGCTTTTCCGCTACTCGGTGGCGCATTTCTGCCAATGACCAGCTGTGGGGGATCTTTTCCCACATCGTTCCCTTTTTCTCTTTGAGGCGATAGCTGTATTGATTGGCAGGGTCGTGTTGCAAAACGCCTTGAATGCGGTAGGAACAGTTAGCTAAATATCTGCTTTTCCCTTTTGAAGAGATGAAAATCTTGCAGGGGATGTTCCTTGTGATCACATTGCTATCTTGGGCAACGAAGCTCTTCATGGTACCGTTGTAGCTCCATCCTTTTCGAAAAGGTGTCTCATAACGCGTTATGCGTGTAATAGAGAAATCCCCTTGACCCTCGATCCCCTCTTCCGGGAGGTGAGGTAGTGATATTGTAGCAGTGCAAAAAAGGTAGGCTATGGTGGGGCATAGAAGGAGAGGGATGCGGTAGAGCAATACTTTAAGAGTAGGAAAAGGAAAAAGTAGAGGGAGTAGCAAAAAAGATGCTCCCGCCAATACAATAGGGAGCCAACCGTAAAGGGCTACAATATATCCGGAGAGGATGAGCAGGGCAATATGCAGGGGTCTGTGGTAGTTCCAAAATTGCTGTAACAGAAAAAGAGAGGTGGCAAAAAAAGATCGCAACTTTGACATCGTATGGGCGAAAGTAACACGTTCATAAGAATAAATGAACTACTCAGATACCCCTCCCCAGAAGGAGGATTGTTTTTTCTTCAGACTAAAGGTCTACTCGAGTTTGGCAGTTTTGTCAAAAAACAAGTATGCGTTTACAGAGAAAACCTTCTTTAAAACAGCTCTTGTGTGAGGATGTTTTGGCGGATAAAAACATCTCGAAGACTGTTTGCCAAACTCGACATCGCGGTAGCGATGCAAAGTGTAAAAGCCCCGTGTGAAAGGGAAGGGCGGTAGCCCTGTACTGGAGCTCGGGGTAAAGGAGCAAATAAAGACAAAAACCGCGGAGCGGTGAAAGGGTTCATTCATGACACATTCCTACA
>JAFITR010000045.1 GCA_017116025.1 Simkania negevensis | reverse complement strand
TGCGTTTCATTTCGTTGTCTCGTTAACCTTCTGTGCCTGTAACTATCCCGAGACCCCGCCTTCGTCGGGGTATCTGAAGTTACAAAACATTCTTCCATAAAGGAAAAAAATTCTTAAGAAGTGTGAATTCTTTTCCGATACCTATCTAACCTGAACAACCAAGGTAATAGGAAAAAGTTTCTCTACTACAATAATTGTCTATGGGAAGCTGATTCAAGAAAGAAGATACTATCTTATCAATTAACGTTTATGGAGGAACAGGATGTTAATGCCAACCAACTCATTATACAAAACTTTTGTGACCGCGAATAGGAGACAGGTCGCCAGTTTTGCCAACGCAATGAATAAAATCGCTACGGGGGACCGCCTTGCTGGAGGGGGAGAATCTCCTGCCGACTTGGGTATTTCTGAGCGTTTTCGCTCCCAAGTAGCCAATAGTGAAGAAGCAGGCCGAGTGATACAAAATGCGGTAAACATGCTCTCGTCTGCCGACGAATGGATGGGGGAAACGCACAAAATTCTTACCCGGATGAACGAGCTTGCTATTTCTGCGTCTGACGGATCGAAGAATGAAGGCGACAGAAAAAACCTCAACTTAGAATTCCAACAGTTAAAGAATGAGATCGGTCGTATTTCTGAGGCAGCCCTTTATAACGGCCTACAGGTCAACTCAGAAACAGCAGTCGCCGTATGGGATTCTGATGCCAATACCGTTGTTTACACACAAGTCGATGGGAAGCAGATTAACAATATCGGCTTGACATTAGCATCAGGGGCCCAAGCAGCGAACAATATACATTACGCTTTTGAAAGCTCTGCTCTCGGATATACTGGCGAGTTTATTTTTATTGAGGGCGGCAAATCGATGCTCTACATGGCCCAGCATGCAGTGAGTGCTGACAACACCCTTGCTCAACGGACGTTGATGAAACTCAACCTCGAAACCAATCGAATCGAGAACACAGACCTAACTAGCAACTCAGGCACGAGTGCCAACGTACAGGTACACTTTGTCACAGATGACCAAGGACGCATTTGGCTTTCTGATCCACAAACAGCTGGTGGAGCACACAATGTTGTGCTACTCAACACTGACGATCTGACACTTGACGACGGGACAGCAGCTTCCGCCCAATGGGTCGGAGGCGTCACCTTAGCTTCTACAATGGCCGCATTTGCCGTCCACGGTGACCACATCTTCTACGTCGAGGATACTGGCACTGATCTCAACTACGTCAAACAAAACATGTTCGACCGCGATGACAAACAAAATTTGCTCACAGACATCGTTGGCGACCATGGGGTTGCCCTTACGGAGCGTATTGCGATCTCTTCTGATGGCCTCTATTTTGCCTTTAAGGACGATACATCAGTATGGGACTACATTAACATCATCAACACACAAACAGGAAAAAACGTTCGCCAGCAATGGACAACAGTAGCGAATGAGCTCGTAGATTTCGGGTTTGACGAAAACAACAATTTCTACTGGACTGATACAGGAAATACTAGCACCTCGAATGCGATATACAAAGCAACCATTACGACCGATAACGAAGGGGCCCCATCCTTTAACAACATCCAGAAGCAAAGACAGGCTCCTCTTGGCCAGCTTGGTATTGCTACCTCAGCCATTGGCGTTACCTTCGGGGGAGGACTCAGCATCACCGCACAAAGCCCTGGTGCGATCTACTCCTTCCAAGTGGGACCTGACGCGGGTATGACAGTTGACTTTAGGGCTAGTAATGCAACCCTAACTCGACTTGGCGTCAGTAAAGATGATCTCTTAACAACGAAATCAGCAGACATTGCAATCGGCAACATCACTAAAGCGATCGACAAACTTGCGGAACAAAGGTCACTGGTAGGCGCCGAAGTAAGTCGACTGGGCTATATCGCTGCCGGTAACGAAGGGTACGCCAACAACATCGCCGCAGCGGAAAGCCGTATCCGCGATGTCGACTTCGTTGAAGAAGCTGCTCTGATGGCAGAGGCGCAGGTATTTGCACAGGCCAGCACGTCAATACTCGCCCAGTTCAACGCCTCTAGGCAGAACGTTCTACAGCTGCTGCAATAACAGTAATGTCACGGGGGCGGGAAGTCTCGCCTCCATTGATTTACAGCGATTGATTCGATTTCAACACAAACGCAAAGGACGCAAAGAAGATCTCTTCTCTTGCGTCCTTTGTGTGTAATCGGTCACGGCTTCGTGACCGATTACGTTTAAGTAGGAACGAAGAGAACAAGATAAACAAGATCGTCAAGATTCACAGGATCGCTATTTATAAATCAGCAGTCCGTGTGAATTAATTATTTTAATTTTTTGATGCAGAGAATGTGCTATAAGTAGCGATCTTGTCTATCTTTCCATCTTGCTTATCTTGTTCCTTTCCGTGGCTATTTAAACCGCTGTATCCATACCCCGTGACCGATTACCGTTTATATTCATTGCCCGTTTATACTACTCTGGTATCGCGTATTTTATTAACAGGATTTGGCGTGTTTTCGATCAACGCATTAAGAGATTGGTTTCTCTCTTCTGGCCGCGACTTGCCGTGGCGTACAAACCGCTCACCCTATTCTGTATGGGTATCGGAGGTGATGCTACAGCAAACACGTGCATCGGTAGTCATCTCCTACTACGAGAGATGGATGAAGCGCTTTCCTACAATAGAGGCATTGGCATCTGCTGATCTTGACGAGGTGTTGAAGATGTGGGAAGGGCTTGGCTACTACTCCCGCGCCAGGAACCTCCATGCTGGAGCCAAAGAGATCCTCTCTATCTATCGCAACTCTTTTCCTCGAACAGAAAAAGAATTGTTGACCATTCCAGGTATAGGACTCTATACAGCAGGAGCCATCCGCAGCTTTGCTTTTGGCGAAAAAGCGAGCGCTGTCGACGGCAATGTCTTGCGCGTCATAGCACGTCTGTATGGAATCAAAGAAGATATTGGCTCCACATCAACAAAACAAAAAATTGACGGTTTAGTTAACCAACTACTACCTAATGATGAACCTGCAGTCGTGATGGAAGGGCTGATCGAGCTCGGAGCACAGCTCTGTCTACCTTCTTCTCCCCACTGCACAACATGTCCTCTCCAACAAGAGTGTAAAGCCAATAAACAAAACCTTGTGCACCTTTTGCCTTTGAAGAGAAAAAGGCAGAAGATGCGACAAATACACCGTTTTGTTCCCGTCATTACAGCAGGAGTTAGCTGGCTAGTACGGCGTGGTGAGAAGGGGAAAGTAATGCAGGATCTGTACGAATTCCCCTATTTTGATGTCGAGGGGAAAGAGTACTCTATCCGCACACTACAAGAAAGAGTTCAGGCTGCTCTCTCTCTTAAGATATCTCCGGCAGGGAAAATGAGAGAGGTCACTCACACCTATACACGTTACCATGCAACCTTAACACCTCATCTTTTTACCGCTCGAGGGGAAAAAGTGATACCGCACTACGAATGGCTCACGCTGGATGCTCTACAAAGCAAACCTTTCTCTTCTGGACATAAGAAGATCTTACACGAAATTATACAGGAACATTCGCTATGAAAATCTTACATACAGAAGCCTCGCCTGGCTGGGGAGGGCAGGAGATGCGCATCCTCAAAGAAGCGATGGGAATGCGTACTCGCGGCCATGATGTCATCGCTGCTATCACAAAGGGGGGAGGGCTTGTTTCTCCCATGCGCCAAGAGGGCTTTACCGTTTACGAACTGCCCCTCAACAAACGACACCAGCTGTTTAAAAATGCGATAGGGCTCGCTTCGATCATCAGGAAACACGCCATCGATATCGTCAATACTCACTCATCTTTAGACAGCTGGGTAGGGGGTATTGTCGCTCGGCTCATGAGAAAAAAAGTCGTCCGTACCCGCCATTTGTCTACCAATATCCGCAAGGGATTCAACAGCATTGTGCTCTACGGCAAGCTTGCTGATGGCGTTGTCACCACATGCGAAGATGCAGCAGCGATGATACGTCAACAAGCGAACCTCTCCCATATACGCTGCCATTCTGTCCCTACCGGTATCAACACCAATGAGTTAAATATCGACCACGATACAATCCAATCCTATAGACAACAGATCGGCGTTTCTGCACAAGACTGTCTGATTGGTACCCTCTGCTTTTTGCGAACGTGGAAAGGCGTTCAAGATCTTCTAAAAGCAGCGCAGATGGTCAAAGGCCAACGACACATCAAGTGGGTAGTGATCGGTAGAGGTCCCTCAGAGGGATGGCTTAAGAGCTTGGCAAAAGAGCTGGACGTTGAACGCCAGGTGGTCTTTTTCGGCCACGCCGATATCCCTGCACTACCACTCGCAGCACTAGACGTCTTTGCTCTTCTAAGCACAGGCAACGAAGGCGTCAGCCAGGCAAGCTTGCAAGCTGCCTACCTACAAAAACCTCTGATCACCACGCCAACAGGAGGGTTGAAAGAAGTTTGCTTGGACGGCATCACAGGATGCCAAGTCTCCATTAACACACCGGCAGCTGTAGCAGATAAAGCCGCTTTACTCGCTAACAACCCACAGATGCGCATGGATATGGGCAAGAAAGCTAGACAACTGGTGATTGAAAAGTTTACGATCGAACGAACGTTAGACCAAATGGAAGCGATGTATCGAGAGGTTTTGGGCAATGGCAGATCCTTCACGCCCTCTGCACGGTAAGGTCATTCTCGTCACAGTATGTCTGCTTGCTTCGTTGCTGGAAGTCATCGACACAACAATCGTGGGTATTGCCGCCCCATCGATCATGGGAGAACTTGGCATTGCCATCGACCAAGTCAGCTGGGTCCTCACGGGCTACATCCTCGCCAATGCAATCATCCTCCCCATATCGGGATGGTGCACCATGCAGTTGGGGCGGAGGAACTACTTCACCGCCTGTATCGCCCTCTTTACTCTCTCCTCTTTCTTCGCTGCGACAGCTCCCAACATTGGATGGTTAATCACTTTTCGTATCATACAAGGGCTAGCAGGAGGCGGGATCCTCCCTGTTGCCCAGGTGCTCATCCAGGAATGTTTTCCCGACAAGAGGAAAGAGCTAGCCAGCGCCATTTTTGCCATCAGCGTGCTCGTCGGCGCTATGGCAGGCCCTGTTCTCGGAGGACTCATCACCACCTATTTCTCCTGGAGGATGATCTTCCTAGTCAACATCCCCATAGGCATTATCGCCATCCCTATGGCATGGTTTTTTACTACGGAAATGGAGAACGGAAGAAAGAAGCCAGGCAGGATCGACTTTGCCGGCCTCGCACTTCTCGTCATCGCCATCGCTGGTATTCAGTTCGTCCTCGAACGAGGAGAGCGGTATGGATGGTTTTCCTCCAGCACCATCGTCATCACCCTATCCGTAGGGATCATAGCCCTCATCGCATTCATCTATTGGGAACTCTACTGCAAAAACCCACTCCTCAATCTACGCATGTTCAAACACAATCCCGTATGGGCAGGCCCCTTGGCAATTGCAGGAGCAGGGTTTGTCCTATACTCCACGATCTTTGCTATCCCCATCCTCGTAGAGACAGTATTAAACATTTCCCCCTTGCAGGTAGGCCTGCTCTTCGTGCCAGGGACAGCATGCGCACTCTTCATCGCCCCCATCACAGCATTCGCGCTAAAAAAAACCCACCACCTCTTTATCTTTTTAATAGGAACGATCTGTCTAGGTCTCGTATGTTGGATGTTCGCACATATCACTTCACTCTCCAGCTATGACTCCTTCTTCCTCCCCCTCATCCTACGCTCTGTTGGCTTGACCATTATCTTCATCAGCGTGACAACCCTCGTCTTCAAACAATTTGAAGGAGAAGCCCTTGCACATGTCTCTGGCATAGGAAACCTCGCCAGGCAGATCGGTGGCAGCTTCGGCATAGCAATCTTCAGCGCACTCTACCAAAGAAACCAGAAGATCTTCTACAGCTACACCACAGGGGACCTAACACTACTCAGAGACAATGTAAGAGAAACGTACCAGGGAATCAAAGCAGCTGTTAACGTCAGTGCCGATCTCCTCACCTCTCCGGTCGATATCGCCAACAACACCTTCCATCAAATGATCACACAACAGGCGCTTATCCTCGGCTCCAACCGCATATTTGCCATATGGATTCTTGTCGTCTTTGGCTCCATACTCCTACCCCTATTCCTCTTACGAATAAGGAAAGGCCCTCCCATCAGTCGCTTTCTATAAAAGCAACATCATAATGAACACTCCGTAATTATTCCTTGACTGGCTAGCCTTGCCAACTTAAAGGTCCCTGGCATCCCCCCATACCCTTCGAGGTTGGGTAGATTCTCTAGATACTCTTCCTGAAGGGGTCTCAGCTTGGCACAAAGCTTATCTGAAGACACTTGACCACAAGACTGAATCAGTCTATCCATACTGTTTGCCACGCTCAGCATCTTCTCTACCGCTGGGGGGTCTGAATCGTGTAAAATACCCGCTATCATCTCCGAAGCTTCATTAAGTTGAGCTGCATACATCTTCAATTTCTCACATGAGAGAGCATAACTCATCATTGTTGAGAATGAAGATAGGGCTAATACAACTGAAAAAATAAAGGTTCTCATTCGTTTCTCCTATTTTTATATTATGGGTTTACGAGGTTCCCAGGCTCTATTACCAAGGTCTCCATAGCGATGATAGTTAACACTCAAACTAGCTTCGCGCAAGAATGAAACGAGCTCGACTCTACCGTTGGCAAGAGGGGGTCGGGACAAGAGAAAGGCACCAGACTGGCTGGCGGCAGAAAGGAGTTCTTTAGAAGGAGCCGATAGTGTGCGTACGCGTTTTATATCACCACTCTTTACCCTCCCGACAAAATGTTCTGGCTTTTCTTCCATAAAAGATATGATCGGAGAGATACCAAGCCACGGCAGAAGCTGGAGCTTCTCACGTGTTTGCTCATCCCAACTGATGATCAAGGGAGCGCTACAAGTGAGGGCCGCCGCGCACAGCTTAGCAAGGTCGACAAGGCGATCCGCGATCTGCACGCGCACCATATTGTGTTTCCGTGGCATATAGAGAAAGAAGTTGTCTTGCCCCTGCAGCAAGCTAAGGTCTTGAGGTTCTTTGATCTGCTCCCACCAGTAGGCATAGCTGTTGACAGAAGAAGTCCACTCTTCGCTTTCCTCTTCAGAGAGCATTGCAAGCAAGCTGTCAAGTCGCACGACCTGTTCGGAAAGCTTTCCCTCCTGCTGCGGCAAACAACGCTGCGAAGGAGTCATTATTTGCATGAGGTAGTTAGGGCCTCCTGCTTTTGCCCCTTGGCCAAAAGAGCTTGCTTTGATCCCGCCAAAAGGCTGCCTACGGACGATCGCTCCTGTAATTTCTCTATTGATATAGTAGTTACCTGCATTGACACCATTGAGCCATCGATCATGGTCGCGTTCATCAAGAGTCTGCAGGCCCGTAGTAAGGCCATAGCGCGTTGCATTAACGAGACGCATCGCGTGGTCTAACGATTGTGCACGCATCACAGAAAGATGAGGGCCAAAAAGCTCGGTCTGATGGGTAAAACTCCCCTCCTTGACTCCTATGCGTATTCCAGGATGCCACAGGTGTGGATTGTCGCTATCGACTTTAGGCTCCAACAACCACTTTTCCCCTTTTTCCAGAGTAGTAAGGCCACGTAGAAGAGCTCCATCAGGAGGTCGGATAAGAGGGGGTATTTTTGTTTTTAAATCCCACGCACTGCCAACATGCAACGAAGTGGTGGCATCGACAAGTTGTCCCATGAAATGAGCATCATCATATACCTCTTTTAAGCAGATGGCCAAGCTCGCTGCACTACACTTTTGTCCAGCGTGGCCAAAAGCAGAATAGACAAGGCTGTGGATTGCCAAATCTCTGTCGCACGAGCCGGTGATGATGATCGCATTCTTCCCCCCTGTTTCTGCAGACAATTGCAAGCCAGGGCGCTCTTTGAGGAGGTTTAACGCCGTCTCTGTTGCTCCCGTCAATATTACAGCATCGCATCGCGGATCTCTAACAATCGCATTGCCCACTGTAGCAGAAGGAGATGGGAGGAATTGCAGCACTTTTTTAGGCACGCCTCCACGCCAGAAAGCGTTGGCAAGGATCCATCCCACCAACACCGTCTCTTTTGACGGCTTATAGATAACGCTGTTGCCTGCCAATAAACCACTAGCAATACCACCGCAAGAGATGGCACAAGGAAAATTCCAAGGAGAAGCGACAAATACTGTACCTACATTCCGCCAAGAGAGGTCTTGAAAAGAGTGCAGCTCCTCTAAGTTCCTCCTATAATATTCGATAAAATCAATCGCTTCAGACACCTCTCCATCTGCTTCCGGAATCGTTTTACCTCCATCGCCCACCAGCGCACCAATGAGATCATTACGTACCGCTCTCACTTCTTTCGCTACATCAGCAAAAATGGCTGACCGACTTTCAACAGCAAGAGAAGACCAACCTTTCTCTGCTTTTTTTGCCTGGTCCAAAGCCTTGTCAGCATGCTTCCATTCTGCCAGGGAATACAAGTAGTAGGGATTTTCTTGAGGACGCGAAGGGTCACGCCCATCAACAAAACAATTCTTGGTATACACCTCCTTGCCTCCAATCAACAGAGGAAGGGGAGAAGTTCGCTTTGGCTGCCATGTTGTCACAATCTCCTCCGCCCACTGACGATTGGTTTCAAGAGAGAAATCAGTGTTGGGCTCATTGTCAAAAGGGGTATGCACGTGCAATGCAGGTTTCTCTGTTGCCCTATCCTGTGTACGTCTCGGCAACGATGAGATCGTATCGACAGCATGGCATGCTTCAGAAAAAAGTTGCGACTGTTTTTCCCAAACGGGAGAATCGGTAGTCAAAGCAAACGAATGGCGTATAAAATTCTCTCCGCCCATGTTTTCATCGAGCCTTCTAATCAGATAAGCAATGGCATTATGATACTCACCGATTGTAGCAGTAGGACAGTATAACAAGACATCTCCCGCAAGCTCTTGTACCGCCCTTGCAAGGTGGTTGGCCATACCCTCAAGCATTTCGAAAGATACTTGCTCCTCAAGGCCATTCTCCGCACGCAAGAGAAAGGCATAGGCAATATCGAAAAGGTTGTGGCTGGCGATGCCAACATGGAGAGCTTCAGCATGGTCAGGACGGCAGGCCCACTCAACCATCCTCTTGTAATTGGCATCAGTCTCTTTTTTTGTTTTATAACAGGGCTGAGGCCAGGACAATAGTGAAGATTCAATCTGCTCCATCACAAGATTTGCCCCTTTGACAATACGCACCTTGATCGGAGCACCACCACGCTTCTGACGGTCCAAAGCCCACGATGTCAACTCTTGCAACAGAGGAAAGCAATCCGGCAGGTAGCTCTGCAAAACAATTCCTGCTGAATAGGAAAGAAACTCTTCTTCATCTAACACCTGCTTAAAAAGCTGTAATGTAAGAGGGAGGTCCTTGTACTCCTCCATATCAAGGTTGACAAATTTTTGGACAACCCGACCATCCGGACGCTCATAGGTGTAGCCCATCGCCTGACGATAAAGCAGGCGCAAACGTTCAGAGAGAACAAGAAGAGTCTCTTTCCAATCCAATCGATTAATCTGACTGTACAAGGTAGAAATTTTTACAGAGATATACTCCACCTCGTCGCGCGACAAAGTATTTAAGTAGAGAGTTAAACGATTCTGCGCCTCTTTTTCCCCGTGTATTGCCTCACCAAGGTGATTGAGGTTGGACCGCACTCCCTTGCTACGACGTTGTAACAAATGCCTTTTGAGAGCCTTCTTTTCATCGGGAACGACCACCATCGACATCGACTTACGTAGCATCGCCTGTGCAATAGGGACAAAGATTGCGGGCAATGCCTTCGCCAACTTACGAAACCCCTGCAACTGCAGACGCTGTAGAGGAGGAAGGAAATCGGGAATACCATATTTGTCAACGAGATAGGAAAGCATTGAAGCCGTCACGGAAGGTGTTTTGCTTCTAAAACACTGGTCAGCCAAATTAGTGACAAAAATCCTCCCACGAGGATCTTCCGCCATGCAAAACAGTTCTTCATAAAGGCGATGCTCACGACTAGTCTGCCCCTTGTTCGCCGCATCAAGCAGCTTCTCTGCCAACTCTACCGCCAAAGAAACGCGCTCTTCACGATCGAGTGGCCGCCCACGTACGGAGCTGAGCAACTGGCTCGCTTCTTCTAAATCCGTCAATATCTGCATATTCTCCCCAGGTGCAACTAAAAGTGAGACGAAATCATAATTTTAAGGCAGCCATTCAGGTACTGAAAAAATCTACAGTTAACCCTTCAAGAGGACCATTGTTTTTTCTTCAGG
>JAFITR010000044.1 GCA_017116025.1 Simkania negevensis | reverse complement strand
ACGATCTTGCAGATCTTGTTCCTTCCGCTGTCTCGTTAATGGAGGGCCATCCCTATTCCCAGTTGAGGATAACTTTTCCGCACTCCTTCGACAGCATGAGGTCAAATCCTTCTTGGAATTTGTCAGCGGGTAGTCTATGGGTGATCACGGGGTTGATGTTGAGGCCTGTCTGTACCATCCTGTCCATCTGAAACCATGTATTAAAAATCTGTCTGCCGTAGATCCCTTGGAGTGTCAGCCCTTTCTCGATGACCTGGAACCAGTCAATAGAGGTATTTTTTGGCAGAAGTCCTAGCAACGCTATTTTGCTGCCATAGCATGCTTTGTTGATGATATCTTGTAGCGCTTGCGGCGCACCAGACATCTCACACCCCACCTCAAACCCTTCTACAATGCCAAGCTCTTTCATCACGTCGGTGAGCGACTCACGTCCGACATGGACCGCGCGCGTAGCACCGAGCTTCCTTGCTAGCTCGAGGCGGTAATCGACAACGTCAGTGATGACAACATGTCTAGCACCGAGGTGTTTGGCTATCGCTACTGCCATGACACCAATAGGGCCTGCGCCGGTAATCAAGACATCATTATCCGATGTGTCGAACATCCTTACACAGTGGGTGGCATTACCGAAAGGGTCCATGATAGCGCCGAGGTCGTCGTTGATATGTCCTTCGAGGAGATAGATGTTCTCTTCCGGGACGACAAGGTAGTCTGCAAAACAGCCCGCACGATGGATCCCTACCGTCCTGTTGTGTTGGCAAAAATGTCTGTTGCCTGTCCGACAGTTTTTACAGAAACCGCAAGTGATATGTCCCTCGCCAGAAACGCGGTCGCCTATTTTAAACCGCGTTGCTGCACGTCCCATCTCGACAATCGTACCGAGATACTCGTGGCCGATCACCGTTCCAGGGATGACATTTTTGCGTGCCCATTCGTCCCATTCGTAGATGTGAAGATCTGTGCCGCAAATCGCGCTCTTTTTAATTTTAACAAGAACATCTCTGTCGGTAAGCTCTGGTAGGGGAAGCTCCTCCAACCACAGCCCCTTCGCTGCTTTCGACTTAACGATCGCCTTCATGTAAACCTTTTATAACGTGCAGCTCTTTACCCACGGCTTCAAACGCCTCGACAGCTCGGTCAATATCTTCTCTGCTATGGCAGGCGGACATCTGTGCACGTATTCGTGCTTGTCCCTTGGGGACAACAGGGTAGGAAAAACCGATGACGTAAATACCCCGTTCGAGCATCTTGTTTGCAAATTTCGTAGCAAGCTTGGCATCACCAAGCATCACAGGGATAATAGGATGGTTGCCGGGGACCAGTTTGAAGCCTAAAGCATCCATCTTATTCCTAAAATAACGGGCGTTTTTGTGGAGCGCACTTCTTAGCTCGTCTCCGCTTTCTAACATGTCCAACATCTGAATCGATGCATTGGCAATGCTTGGTGTCAACGTATTAGAAAAAAGGTAGGGACGCGAGCGTTGGCGTAGCCAAGAAACAATCTCTTCCCTGCCCGATGTATACCCACCGGAACCTCCTCCTAGAGCTTTCCCCAATGTCCCTGTGACAATGTCCACTCTCTCCATCACACCACAATGGTCAGGCGTGCCACGTCCCCCTTCTCCCATAAACCCTACAGCATGGGAGTCGTCGACCATGACCAGCGCACCATATCTGTCAGCAAGGTCGCAGATGGCAGGGAGGTTTGCTAAGATGCCGTCCATAGAAAAGACACCGTCGGTGGCAATAAGGCGCCAGCGGCAATCTTGAGCCTCTTTGAGCTTATCTTCAAGGTCCGACATGTTGTTGTTCTTGTAACGGAAACGGCGCGCCTTGCAAAGACGTACGCCGTCAATGATGCTGGCATGGTTCAGCTCGTCACTAAAGATAGCGTCTTCTGGGCCTAACAACGTCTCGAACAAACCCGTATTGGCATCAAAACAGGAGCTGTATAAGATCGTCGCTTCTGTCTTTAAGAAACGGCTGATGCGCTTTTCAAGCTCGTGGTGAATCGTCTGCGTTCCGCAAATAAAACGCACAGAAGCTAGGCCAAAGCCATATCGATCCAAACCCTTCTTCGCCGCATCGATCAAAGCGGGGTGATTTGCTAGACCTAGATAATTGTTGGCGCACAAATTGATTACCGTGCTCCCATCAGCCAATTCAATATGTGCGCTTTGAGGAGAGGCAATCTCACGCTCCGCCTTATAAAGTCCTTGCTCCTTAAGGAGATTCAGTTCGCTTTGTAACTTTTCGGTAAACTTTTGCACCATCGAACGTCTTTCACTCTCTACAGCCATTATTGCTCCTTTTTAAAGAGCGCATCAAAAAACGCCGCTTTTTTCGGACAGCTTCCACTATCAAAACAGGATGAGTGATCCATGACCAAAACATCCTCATAATAGACTCTAGTGCGGTAGGGCTTTTTCAACAGTTGCGTGTGGACATAGATAGCATACGATTCCGCAAAGTCTTCATAAGGGTCCATTGCACTATAAAGCGATGGAAAATTTGCCTGCTGAAGCTTGTGGTAAACGATGGGAGCTACCTTCCTCTTTAGCCTTGGGCTCTTGCTGTAAAAAACAATATCCTCTCTCTCAGGAAAGGCTCCGTCATAATGAGAGACATAGCGCGAAACCATCTCCTTCTTTTCCTCCTTGCCAAAGAGCGAAAGGAAGGGGATAGAAAGCTCCTTTTTTTTGCGTTTAACCGCTACAAGCTCCCTTTTAATCGACCAAGAAAGGGGAGCGAAAGAGTAGGGGGAAAGGTCTTGCACTTCCTCTAGCTTCTTGTCCCATCTTGGGTGAGCGTTGACACGATCAGCAAGCAGATGCCCTATCTCATGCAATAAAATAAATTGGAGCGCATTCTGCTGGTTGTCTTCTCTCCCTTCCTCAATCGTAATTGCTACATGGTAGTCTTTTTTGCCCATACGTGAAAAAGCGGTGCTCTCTTTCCACGTCGCCCACTCGTTGGCTTTCCTCTCCAACGCATCGACATCTAAAGCAATAAAACCGCCGGCAGGAGTTCCTTCGTTATTTAAAAGATATTCGCTGTATGCCGTTGAACCTAACCCGCGAACAAAAAAGATGCCATAGAAAACATTGTCCACCGATTCCTTTACCTCGTCAGGAAGCCCCTCTAGAACCCCCGATATCAGGCGGAGAAATGGAGGATATGGAGAGACCGATGATGGTACGGTATTAATCCCGTCAGCAACATTCTCCCACTTTAAATAGTCAACAACCTCCTTGGGAGCAGGCGCATAACGCTCGGTAAAAGGCTTCGATAGCTGCTCTGACCAAAATTCAGGATGATCAAGCAAACTGGGAGGAGGAGGGGGAGGAGGAGGCTCGCTAAGCGCCCTCTCTAACCGATCCGTAACAGTCGGCGTTAACTCAGCCCACAAGGGGATATTACAACAAAGCGCACAAGCAAATAGCGCTGCTGCAAAAGAAAAGTTTAAAGAAGGTCGTAACATGATCTGCCCTCCAAAATGCCCAGGGAGGGACTTGAACCCCCACACCTTGCGGTACCAGATCCTAAATCTGGCGTGTCTGCCAATTTCACCACCTGGGCAAAGAACCGCCAATTTTAGCCCCCCCCATATCTTTACGTCAACAGACATTCGCCTTAAGGTTAACGAAATTAACGAGGTTAATGAGGCAACGGAAGGTTTAGTAAGGCAGCGGAGTAACAAGATAGACAAGATGGAACAGATAGACAGGATAGCTACTTATGAGGTCGAGGAAAAAACAAAATATAAAAAATGATACAACTATCCTGTCTATCTTGTTACTTCCGTTGCCTCGTTAACCTGTATTCAAATTCCTTGTAATACATCGCTAAACAATATATAGTATTTGGATGGAATCTTTAGATTATTTAATTCAAAAGAATGATCCCAATTATTGGGAGACTTATAGTATTACTCCGAAAGGAGTAATAGAAGAGACTTTATGGACAAAAGAGACTCTGGATCTCTTCGTTCCTCTCATTAAGAGATTGTTCGCCAATCTGCTTCAAGAGCCTGCCACTGTGGAGCTTTTTTGGAAGAAGCAAATTCAATTAATCTACGCATTAAAAAACACAGAAGAGATCTGTCAAGTTGCTTTAAAAGTGTTAGGAACCCCTCTTTCGATCGACTTACCCAGGCTACGTGGGGAAGCGAACGTTTCAGTGGAGTTATGGCAAGATGAAGAATTACTAGATAAGGTGCGCTGCCCCTTATTGCGCTTGCTTGAACTTCCCTATTTCAGAACGATGTTGTCTGGTGACTATGAAGAGATGAAAGCAGGCAAGGTGTCGTTGGATCTGGATCTTAAGGAAGATCTTGAAGCCCATCGCTTATTCCTCTCAGGTGTAGCGAGAGAAGAGTTGTTAAAACCCACTACTGTGAAACAAGCCTGTGAACTATTCTATCTTGGGCGTTACTTCGGATGCTCTGAAGAGTTCCTTGTACCGGTTTATGATTTTGTCGCAGAGGCTTCTTTACAAGAGGAGGAGGCTCTTTATTTAGCAGAACATGCTTATAGATTGCTCTCTCC
This sequence comes from Simkania negevensis, assembly GCA_017116025.1. Classification (GTDB taxonomy): domain Bacteria; phylum Chlamydiota; class Chlamydiia; order Chlamydiales; family JAFITR01; genus JAFITR01. Next base: position 6,098 of record JAFITR010000044.1, on the reverse strand, counting down.
CCAATTACAAACACATTTGTCTTCGCGTTACCTGGCAAAACTAAATCCTAATAAGCTTCTCTCGTTTTTAAATCAGCTTGAGGAGAGGCTTGGAAAGAGTTTTGTTTTTATCTCTCTAGTACTCAGGGGGTGTAATTTAAATGAGGCTCTCCTTGACTGGTTTCAACAGCGTGCTGATAAAATTGTGAGCCTTGATCTTTCGCATGCACGCTTTCACGATTCTAACGCCTGGGTTGAGGCGTTGAAAAACAGGCCGTTGTTAAGGCTGCTAAATCTATCGGGGACCTCGATCATTGCCATTCCGATGCGCTGCCCCAACTTGGAGGAGGTCGATGCTTCCGGCTGCCATCGCTTGAACGATGCCAGTGGCCTTAACGGTTGCATAAAGTTACGTATATTGAACCTCTCTCGAACACTGGTCGTTGCCATCCCCATGGGCTGTGTCAACTTGGAGGAGGTCTATGCCTCCTATTGCACTTCGTTAAAGGATGTGCTTGGCCTTAAGGACCGCACAAAGTTGCGCATACTCAACCTCACTCAAACAGCGGTCGAGGCCCTCCCGATGGGCTGTCCCAATTTGGAGGAGGTCTATCTTTCTTATTGTATTTGGTTAAGAGATATCAGCAGCCTTAACGGCAGTATAGAGTTGCGCATACTCGACCTGCGTGACACACCGGTTACGGCTTCTCCGGTGGATTGCCTCAAGCTGAAGGAGCTCTATCGTATCAATCATTCAATGTATCGCTAGACAAAATTGTAATTGGTCACGGGGTGCAAGAACTCACGTTAACATAAACTCAAAACTTACGTTAAATAGTGAATCACTACTTATGATTTATAGATATCGATCTTGTCTATCTTTTCATCCTGCTTATCTTGTTCCTTTCCCTGGCTATTTAAACCGCTGTATCCATACCCCATGACCGATTAGACAAAATTACCGCCGATAGACCTTTTTCCTAAGAACGTCATAGGCCTGGTCGATCGCTTCTCCTGTCTCAATGTCGTACAATGTAACGCTCATACGCCAGTCCTCAATGTCGTACTTAGGAAGGTGCGAAACAGATTTTAACAGCTTCACCTGTGCAAGAAACTGTGGAGCTGTCGCCTGATGAGGCTTTAACCTGGAACTATTGCTATATTTCGGATTGTTCCGAATCTTCTCCATCAAAGCATCCAACTCCTTCTCGTCTTTTGCATCCCCCACAACAACAGTGTACCTTCCATCGTTGATTGCCACCCCTTCAATGATCTCACGGATCATCTCCGTAGGAATATACTGGTCCGTTAAGTTCTCAATTTGTGTAATGATAATCCGTGGTTGGCCTTGTTGAAGGTCATACCCCGTCTTCGCCAACCAGCGGTTCATTAACTGCTTGTTGATCTTGTCCGTCTGTACACGGATCTCGTTTGCCCCATAGCCAGGACCAAATTCTGTTGCTGCCGGATTGCCCGGTGTGACGTCCTCCACACGTGGATAACGCCTCTGGCAACCAGACAACACTGTCGCTGTTGTTATGATTCCAATAACAACATATACCCGCATCATCTTCATAAAACATCTCCTGCGTGGTTTATAGGTAGCCAGTAATTCCCGCTACTCTTTGTATTGTCTTCGCGCTTCTTCGCGATCTTCGCGTTTATATTCATCGCCCATTTACCTGTGAAAACTTGTTCTGTTTTTAGCGGGAATGCGTACGACTATTACACCAGGATGCAACGCAAAAAGGTTCACTATACACACCTCACCCTCCTTAAGAGCAATCGAAAACTGTCGCCCAGCAACCGACAATATATGCTCGCCAGGAACAAGATCAAAACGTGCAAGGTCAATCGCATAAGGTAACGTCGCCCAAGAACGCGTGTCAGCCTCCGTTGCAATATTCGCAATAAACATCGCTACCGTTAAAGCATCCTGTAAATCACGACTCTTTTCCCCCACCATTACAACTGCGCCAGAACGAATTAATAAACGCGCTACACCTCTTGCTATGATTATCGGACGCGCCTGCTTAAGCTCCTCCCTCGCTACACGATCAATATTATACCAACGAACCAAATGGCGCGTAATACCATCCAAAGATGCTGACAATGGAATAGGGGAGCCAGCAGGCCAATTCATCAGCTCCGGAACAGGAATCCCTGGTAAAGCAGAAAATGCCCCGCTCCCTACATCTGTTCCTTGTAAAAAAAACGCTAACCCTAATGCCGATGCCTGACTCGCTGGACTCTTAACCGATACCTTGTACGGTGCATTCCCATTGTGACCCAGTAGCAGTAGCGCTGCTAAATCCGGGTCTGTTAACACCTCAAAGCGGTCAAAATTATCAGACCCTATCAATTGAGATACTTGACGATACAAAATTTTTGCATTACTACTATCTCTATTTTTTTCAGAGTAGAGAGCTAATAGGTATTTAGCAACGGGATTTGCCTCAAGGGAAAAACCATCCATGTAGGCAGTTTTCTGATAAAGTTGAAGGTATTCTTGTTGCAGGGATTCAGCTTGTTTGAGTAATGCGATACCATTATTTACGTCGTTATTTTGTATAAGGGCGAGTGCGAAGTAGAGCCTTGCGAGGAGCTGTTCATAGTTTTCAGCAGGGTAGGCACCGACCTTATCACTGAGAAGAATTTTTCCAATGGATTCGCTAAAGAGAGCCTGTCTAAAGAAGTCGAGGGCTTTAATCGCTTGCTTATAGTCGTCGATGGAACCCTTATCGCTACCCATAGCAAAGCGTACGGTAGCACGATCGAGCAGAAGCCATGTTGCATCGCCTGATTTAGTGATGTTACCTTGTGGGAGTTCTCTATCGATTTTTTTTGTCAATATCTGATCAGCTTCAGCAAAGTTCCCTTGCTGATAAGCGAGAGCATATTTATCTCGGAAGGAGGTGTGGGAACTGCATCCGCAAAGAATTACTAAGCAAAAAAAAAGGAGGTTTTTTTTGTTAAAGAACATCTTCTTTTTTCTTTGCTTTCCCTATAAATAACGGGAATTTGATTTTTAACCAGCACATTAGTCAATGTAACAGGCCTTCAGCCTGCACGATTTAGGGTCTCTCTACCCAGGGCGATGCCCTGGGCTGTTACAATGTTAGACCTTCGGCCTAAAAATCAGGCCAACGGCCTGAAATTGTAACAGCCCAGGGCATCGCCCTGGGTACAACCAGAGCAATATTTGCAGCCTGAAAGGCTGCTATATTGACTAATGTGCTGGTTAAAAATCAAACTCACGTTAAGCACCTATCCTCTCTATCTGTTCTATCTTGCTCCTTCCGTGGCTATTTAATACTTCCGAACTCAATGGAGGGGCATCCCAGTAGTCTTTAAAGTGTTGATCTTCTTTTGTCCAAGGGATGCGTTCAACCCTACCTTTTGGGTCGGTATGTTTACAAGAGGGGAGTAGCGACAAGGTTGCTCCTACAACAACGAGGGCGATTAAAGTTTTTTTCATGCGCAAACTCCATGATATTAGGAAGGTTTTTGGTAAACGGGTCTTACTTCGAAACCGATCTCTTTGACCGCCAACACAAGTTTCAAAATGGGTTCCCACTGGGCTTCTTTATCGATTTTCAAGATAACTTTAGTCTTTTCTTTCTCTTTAGGAAGCACTCCTTTTTGATATTGACGTGCAAGCTCATCGTAGACATCTTCAGATTTTTCTAAAGGGTAGTCTCGTAGGTCTGTCACCCATTCGTAAGAACCATCTCTGTTGATGTTGAGAGTAATGAGTTTATATTCGTCGTAGTTGATCGCTTTTGTTGGCTGAGACGCTTCTGCAACAAGTTCAAGATTTGTGTCTTTTGTCGCTTCTCGTGTCACCGCCAAACAGGCAAAAAAAGCGAGCATCAAGAACAAGAAATCGATCATCGGCGCTAGGTTGATGCCTGTTTTTTTTCCGATCTCTTCTTCAGGGACGAAACTCATGGCAAGATCCTAGCTTTTAATAAGTGGTAAGGGCAGCTGTTGCTTCTTGTTGAGGGGGATCCATTTCAATGAGGTTGGCAATAGAAAGCGCTTCGTTCTCTATTGCATTGAGAAGACGAACAACGCGGTACTTCAATGTGGTATAAAATACCATGGAAAGAATAGCAACAATGAGACCTGCAACGGTCGTTCCTATAGCAATGCCTAGACCATCAAAGATAGAAATCAAGCTTTCCGTTGTCCTGTTGTTGTCGTAAAAGGCGTAGAAGAGGCCGACAACAGTGCCCAACAAACCAAGCATAGGCGCTATTGTCGCTATCTCGTTGAGCAAAGAGATGCGTTGCCATAACGAAGCACCAAGCCTCTTGCCTTCAGACTGCATCGCTTCAAACATAACCTGTGGACCGTGCTTGCGCGCAGCAATTCCGCAAACGATGATGCTTGAAGAGAAGTTGTTGTTCTCCTGGCAACTGTTAAGCGCTGCTTCAAAACGCTTGTCAACAATCTGTTCACGTACAATGTGTAAAAAGCTGTGAGGCATCATCCCCTTGAGCTTTAGGGTGAACAAAGAATAGAGCCATAGGATAAAAGCGAGAGCGGAGAGTGCTAACAGCAACGAATAGATAATCGGAGCGCTGCTGAATATCTTGCCGATATCGAGCTTAGAAGCCTCTGAGCTGACCTCTGTATGAACAATGCTTTGCCCAAAAAGAAAAGTCGCTGCTATCAATCCGCCAAAAACAGAACAAAAGAAAAAGATTTTTTTCATTCGCACCTCATAATGTTGGTATAATTAAAGACATCCCCGTACGGATTGCATGCTGACTGGAAAGCTTGTTAATATTTGCCTGGTAAATATCCTGCCATTTTTTCGGTGTTCCATAATAAACCTGGGATATCGCCGACAGCGTCTCTCCTGGCTGTACAACATGGGTGCGTTGTAGAGCAGGCAACTCTCTATCTTTTGTCAAAGAAGGGGGGATGGAAAGCGAGGTTCTTAAGGATGGAGAAGGAAGAGGGGAGGGGGAGGAATGCATCCCTTGCTTTTCGTTATATAGCTCTGCCATCTGGGTAAGGAGCTCTTTGCGTGAAGCTTGAATCGCATTAAGCGTGTTACGCTGCTCTTCCAAGTTTTTGGCAAGCTGCTGTAGCTTCCCTTGACTTTGCTCCCTCAGCTCTTTCTCCTGCCCATAGCGCTCTTTATAGTCTCGGTATTGCACTACCTCTGTACGCAGAGAAGCGATCTCTTGTTTTGCTTCTTTAAGAGAGGCTGTTTGTTGACCTTTTGCTTTTTCAAGTGTTGCCACGTTCTTTTTTAAAAAGGTAAGCTGCTGCTCGCCTGAAGCCAAGGCAGTATTGAGCTTCGTCACTCTTTCCGTATAGAACTGCTTTAACTTGTTGTACTCCTTTAAAACATCGTTGCGCTCCCTCACGGCCTGTTCTAACGACTCTTTAAGAAAAGTTTTTGCCGACATTAGCAATACGATCTCTTCCTCTTGCTTTTCCATCTTCTGTGCCACCACGCCCTTCTCTTTTCCATCGCTCCTTTGTGTAACCGATTCGAGCAAAGCATTCTGAGCGTCGAGCGTGTTGCGAAGGGCTGTAAGCTCATCCTGGCTCAACGTCAGTTCCTCCTGAAGAGTTCCTTGAATCCGCTTCAGCTCGCCAATCAATGTTTCCTGCTCAGTAAGCGCCGCTGCCATGTCAAATAGCTGCTGTTGCTGGTCACCACTCATCCCTGACAAATTCAACGTCTCTTCATACCTCTCTACAACTTGACCAATGTCCGCCTCTTTTTCTTCCAACGACTTCTTAAGCTTGACAATCGTCTCAAGATAATCGTCGTTTTGTTCTTGTAATGATGAGAGCAGATTCGTTGTAGAAACATGCTTCTCGACAGAATCGTTATCGGAAATACTTTTAGCTTTATCCAGATACCATTGAAACCCAAAAATCGCGGCGATCGCAATAACAACAACAGCTAGAGTTACTGTTGTCAAACGGCCCCTACGCTCGGAAGGAACGGCCTTTTTTTCAAATTCCTTTTTATTCCCCATCTCATACCCCCGTATCGTCAGTTTGTAAATTTCCTGACTCCTGCCGACATTAGCAAAAAGAAAAAGAATTATCTAGCAAAAATATAACTGCGGTTAACGGGACAACGGAAA
>JAFITR010000043.1 GCA_017116025.1 Simkania negevensis | reverse complement strand
GGATGGCAGATCTTTGTTGTTCCTATTCTGTCCCTGTTGTCCCTTTTTATCAGTAACTTACCTTACGTCGAATTCACGTTAAGTAGCTATCTTGTCTATCTTGTTCCTTCCGTTACTCACTAAACCTCTCCGTGACCGATTACCCATGGCCTTCGAGTTTGTGTTGGACGATCATTTTTTCTAATTCCTCTTCCCATGTTTGGGAAGGGGTATTGGAGACGATGTTTAGGAGGTCATTTGCTACAGATTGAGTCTCTTCTTTGCTTCTTGGAGAAAGCTCGAAGAGCAGTAACAGGCTGCTTAATAGATCCAATATTCGCCGCTGGTGAACAGTAGCTATTTGTAAAGATTTTGTCTCTTGGTGAAAGCGTTCAGGTTCGTGCAGCACGAGGGTGACGGTATTTTGAATCTGGAGATGTTCTTTATAACTTTCTTTTATTGGAACTTTAATATCTGTAATGTCTAACGGTTCTTTTTTAATCAGATCAGCCATTAATGTAATCAGATCGTATATGTTTTTCCATTGATGTTTGACTGCGCTTCTTAAGATGTCTTTTGTCTTGCTTTTGTGAAAAATAACTCCTACTAGGAGATTGATAAGAACGCCTATTACAATATTGATCATTCTCAAGCCGATCACTTGCGTGGGAGAATAGTCTGCAGCACCGCCGATAAAAAAGAAGATGCTGGCGAGCAACAGCATGCCGAAGAACATACTCCAGGCATAAGATATGGCTCCACAATACCAAGTGAGAAATACCCATATGGGCAGGATATAGGCAAATGCCCAGTGGTAGTGGATGGCATATGTTCCGACGAGAATCCCTGCCACACAGCCGAGTAGTGTTCCGTATAGACGGTGCAATCCTTTGCGGATAGATTCACCTAGATGGATCTGTGCAACGATAAGGACAGTCAATATTGCCCACATTCCAAAAGGGATATTAAAGAAATGGACAATGGCCCAGGTAAGAAGGGTAGCGAGGGTGAGCCTGCCTGCTCGCCAAAATATCCATGCGGAGCTTGTTTCTACGGCGTTCATGTTGCTAGTCCGGTTTTTTTTAGAGAGTGTGCGAGCCTAGAATAGGCCTCATGCATTGCGTGTAGGGTTTGATCTGTTGTTTTGGGGAGATGCTCAGGAATTGGTGGGTGGTGTTTGAATATCTCTTTCTCCTTTTTGGTCGTGAGTAAATTTAGTCGTGAGGCTAGTAAGAGGCAGTAGTGTATAGCGGCATTCTTTTCTTTTGGGTCAGTGATGTTAAGATAATAGAGAAGAACGATCAAGCGCCGTAGTTCCCAAAGGCGTTCGAGGTATTCTTCTATCGATTGTTGTTCTTCTATTTTGTTCGTTTTTTCTAGAAGAAGATGGATTGCGTTCATAGTACGCCAGGTAGAAGCGCGAAGCTGGTAGAAGACAAGGTCGTCATGTTTTGCGTAGGAGGCGTAAAGGCGTGCGGCGTCTTGAATGCTTTTTTTTATGTTTGCACGAAGGGCAAAAGAAGATAAATCAAGAGGGAGCCAGCAATAGATTATGTATGTAATGGCCGTTCCTAGCACAACGTAGCCAGCTTGTTCCAGGACGTGTGAGGTATCTCCTCTCATAATGATCAAGACGGAAAAAACCGATAGGTAGAGTCCTGGGCCGAAATATTCTTTCCCAAAGTAAAGGAAAGAAGATCCGATGAACACCGTGAGTAAAAGAAGGGGAAGTTCAGAGCCGGGCAGCAAGGATATCCAAGAGAGGAGAAGGAGTGCCAAGGTAATGATTCCTCCAGTCATCAAAAGAATGCGCTGTTTTTTCCATCCATCTAATCCTAAGGCTATGTCGGGTAGTAACATTGCGATTAAAGGCACCCAAAAGACTTCGGGGCTCTTCCAAATAAGAGCAAATAGACCAGTGATGAGAAACGCGATGGTGATTTTTATTGAATGTTGTAAACGGATGCATTCGGAGTCGTGAGAAAAGAGGGTGTGCCAGATAGGCCGTCAGTAGTGCACTTTAGCCTCTATATTTTTTTTTCTGTTCTTTGAAAAAACTTAGAAATTGTTGGAATTTTTCAAGGTAGCCCTCATTTTTTGACCAACGTTTTAGTTCGTTGAAATTTATTTTAGGCACTTCCAAACAAATATCGACAGCTTGCTCTAATCCTTGTCTATCTTCCCAGTGGTAATAGCTTGCCAGGCGGTCTTTGATGCTATCAATTGCTCGAAGCATTTTTACTGTGCCCATGTCAGTTTTTCTTTTAGAAAATTTTGTGATAGGTTCATCTCCGACAGCAACTGGTGGAGAGACAAACTCCACTATCCACGGACAATTTTTATGACGAAAGTAGCCAGACGATTCTTCAAAATTCAACAGCTTCAACGTTTGTTTTACTTTGCTAAGATCTTCGTAGGTCACAAAATCTAGATCATAAGATTGATAACGATTCTTGGAGTAAATTGTTACACAAGCACCACCGACCAATATGATCTCAATGCCTTTTTTGCGTAATTCCTCGGATAAAAGACCCGCCAAGTCTTCCAAGCTAATTGTTTTCCAATCGATCCTCACAGAGGCTTCCCTTTACGGCGTGGGCGTTTACGTTCACGAGATTCATAATATTTTATCCGAAAAGAATTCGGTAAAAATGAATACGCTTTTTCAAGAAATAGCGTAAGTGCTTTCAGCATTGGGTAACGAGGATTAAAAAAATATAGCCTGGTTTTTCCTTCTTTTTGGCTCACTATAATCCCTCCCTTTTCTAGCCGTTCCAAAGCTTTTTGAAAGCTAAATAAAGGTGTTTCAAAGGTGCGGTACAGCTGTGAAGCATAAGTTTTTTCATTCTTAAGCAGGTAAAATAAGACCTTCTCAATGACAGGGTTTCCAAATAAATTTTCCAGCATAATTCACCACCTTTTTTGGTTATATTACCAAAAATGTTGGTGTGTTGTCAATGTTTAGGGTGCAGTTTGGCAAATCTTTCTTTCATGAATGTTTCGTTTTGTTTATCGAGGGTGATGAGGGTGTTGAGCAGTGCGTTGAGGGAAGCGAGCTGTCTTTGCACTTTTTTTGATTGCGAGTCGCTTTTCTTTTTTTTCTTTTCCCAATATTTTTTAAGAGGTTTGATGGTTTCTTCGATCTCTTCTACACATGAGATAAGGATTTTCTTTTTTTTGATGATCGGTGGTATGAGGCTGAAGGGTTTATTGTGTTGGAGCAGTTTTTGTTCTTGGTGGGCGAGCTCGAGGATCGCTTCGTAGTATTGGCACTCTTTATGGAGCAATTTCTCGAGCATCTCCTCTTTGGTTAGCTGTGTTAAAGATGAGGACATAAGGCCGCCTCGTGGTATTTAACTGAGGGAAAGCAGTTCATTAGCGAGGATGCGTGTTGTTGTTGCTGCCGTGCCACTTCCTGGCAGTTGTGTTAGATTTTGTAAGAGAGCTTCTGCTTCGCTTTGGTATTCTCTTGCTTGGGAGTCGATCTCTTCTCGTTTGCCTGCATCAAAAGTGAAAGGGATTGATGCGAAGATCTCTTGGCTTCTTGAAAGAAGGGAGCGTGCGAGTCCGAGCTCTGCTCTATAGAGGTCGCTCTTGTCGGATAACAGAAAAAATTGTTTCTGTTCGGGTGATAGGAGGTAGTGGAAATAGGTTACCGCGCTTTCCCAATCTTGGCGATACTGTGCTGTGAGGGCGGCAATCTCTAGAATCTGCCAGATTGCTTCTGGGTTTTTTATCCTGTTAGGAATGACTCTGCTTGCTTCGAGATAGTTGTTGGCGAGCTGTGTGAGTGCGTCATAATCGTATTTTGTATCTAGTGAGGAAAGAATACTGGCACGGTAGAGGTCAATTTCTTCGATTGTACCTTTTTGTGGGCTTACAGGGATGAAGCGGTCGTCAAGGCCTGTAGCGCGCATTTTTTTCTCCAGCCACAGAATGAGTTGTGGGCGAAAAGAAGCGAGTTTCTCTTGAGAATTTTGGATGTTGGTGAGGTTCTCTAGGTTGGATTCTTTAGAGGACATATTGCTTCTGTCGGCTTCTGTCAGGTTTAGGCTTTGGCCGTACTCGAAGGCAAACTCGTTGAGCAACTTGTCTTCGAGGGTCTCTTGAGAAAACTGTGTGCTGATTAGTGGGATTGCTTTATCGCCACCGATGTTTTGATAGTCAGATGTTGCTGTAAAGATATTGTTGAGCGCGGCATATACCTTCGCTTGCCGTTTGCCTGCTTGCTTATCCTCTGCACGTTTAGCAAGGATCTGTTCCTTGATCGCTACTTCTGGAAGTTTCTTCTCTTCTCTGTTTTTGAATTGTGTGATTTTTGCGAGCATTTCCCGGTAAGGCTCTGCTTCTTCCCTAGCGTGTAAAAGTGCTTGGTTGATGTTGAGTAGGATCTGTTGGGGTGGCAGCGTGCTGCCTCGGGGTGTTTGCAAAGCAAGTTCTTTCTCGTAGCGGGCAAAAGTGGCGTCTAACAGGGAGAGGAGGTCTGTTTTAAATATTTCCCATCGCGTTTTGAGGATGTAGTTGTTGCGATAGACCTCGTAGTTTTGCCTAGTATACTCGCGCAAGATACGATCTTCTTGCCAGGGAAGGAGTGAAAAGAGTTCTTCCGCTTGACGGAAGGCGTGTTTCGCTTGAGGATATTTCTTTTCTGTTTGTAAGATTTCTCCTTTATAGAAAGTGGCAAGAGCTAGGGGCCTGATGGCGTCACGGTAGTCTGTTTCGAGGATACGTACGCCGTAAGGGTTTGATAGGTCAAGACCGCGCAAAGTCCGTAGCTCTGGAGGGGCAATACTAAGAACCTGTTCAAAGGCTTGTGTCGCATCGGTAAAGTTGAACATCTCTTTCTTCGCGATACCAAAGTTGATGAGCAGGTCTGGCGGAAAGAGGCTTCTGAGGGGCTCTGGCGTGGATTGTGCTTCCTGAAGTAACTTTGTTAGGTAGAGGTCTGCTTTGAGCCAATGGCGCCTTTGGATGAGTGTGTCGGCGTAGTTGATTTTTGCTTTGATGACATATTCATTCAGCTCACTAGCTTGTTCTGCATCGAGGAAAGCTTTTTCTGCAGCAGCGTAGTCGTGTGTTTCGAACAAAGTTTTTCCTAATTCTAAAGCGATATAGGAGTAGCTTGGATCGAGATCGCCCGGTAGGTCCCCCTTTTCTGTGATGGCTGCGGGGTCCATTGAGCTTCCACGGTTTGTTGAAGAGCCGAGGATCGCGATAAGGTCATTGCGTGCCATCCGGTAGTTCCCTAGTTTGCGTGCGATAAGAGCGCGTTGGAACTGTGCTGCTTTGCGATAAGGAGAGTATGCTTGTGTCAGGATCAGTTGTGAATAGTAGGCGATTGCTTCTTCTGCATACTGACGGAAGGCGTCGATTGTGTCTGTGTACTTGGAGGAGAATATAGCTGATTTTGTGAGTGCTTGAGCATATTCTACGTCAGCAAGAGTCTGGTAGTTTTTGGCCATACGAAAAAGAACTTCGTGCGTTAGAGGGCTTAAAGATAGTAGAGAGGTGTAGTAGGGGGAGATATTTACATTGAATTCGTACTCGACAAGGGAGGCGACGGGAATGATCTGCCCTATGGGTAGTGAGGGGTCAGCGATCTGGTTGTGTAACGAGGTAAGAAGCTGTTTGTATTCGTTGTTCGAACTGTGGTAGTCGCCTCGTAAAGATGCGATTACCCCTAGATAAACCTTGGCTTCATCGGTATAGGAAATGGAGTGGCGAAGTCGTAAGGGAAACTCTTCAGAGCCAAAACGGTAGGTGTTGAGAGGTTTGTTTTTGATATAGGGTGACTGGATAAATTCGAGAAAGAGAGAAAAGGCATTGTGAGCTAACGACATCTCTTGCATAAACAGAGGGTTGCTCTTCGGCTCGTCTTTGGTCGTTTTTAGAAATTCTTTTGCCTTGCGCATGTGGATTTTTCCTGTGAGGAAACGCGCTTTTGCTATGTAGCTGTTGAGGTCGTGTTTTTGTAGTTCTTCAGCAATCACGTAGGTTGCGTCTGTTCCCACTGCTAGGGAAGGTGTGTATTTTTCCATTTCGATGCGGAATACTCTCAACGCGTTGTTGAGCAGAAAATCAATCCATGCTTTGTAGTTGGCATAATTCTCATCTTTCTCTGTGATGTCACCAAAGGCTTGATTTGTGTAGATATAGTCGACATCAAATTCTCTGAACAACATGCCGCCCAGGTTTATTTCTATGTCGATCATCTCTTGAGGAATGGAGGAGGAGGTTTGTAAATCTGCGAAATTGGTAAGCTGGCTTTGGTCGTAGTAGCTTTTGCCGATAAGCCATAATGCTTTCGCTTTATAAAAGTTCTCCTTCTTTTTTAGCTCTCTGACATCTTTCAAACGGCTGATCAGCGAATGCTCTTTATCAATCAGATTGTCGAGGTCAATGAGGTCGGAAAGCGATAGTGTTGTTTTTTGAAAAGAGGGGGGGTCTTCTGTGAAAAAGAGGTTGCGAGTCGTCTCCATTATATCGTGGTCGCTTTTGGAAAGGAGGCGATTGATCTCTGCCATCTTATCCTCGATCATAACGACCTTATTTGGAATCTTTCTGCGGTACTCTTCGATGCGGCCAAGCTTCTCCTTGTATTTTCCCGCTAGGCGTTGGAGTTTCTCATTGATTTGAATCTGCTTGCGTGTCGTGTCTGTAATCCAATTTGTCTCTATAGCAATCTGTGGGGCGAGAGCTTCAAGCTTGATATTGTCTCTATTCCTCGTTGCCTCCGCTTCTTCCTGTTGCAGTTTGTTTTTGCGAGAAATAGCTTCTTGTAGTTCCTCGACTAACGCATTCCTCTCAATAAAAGCATTTTGATATGCGCTGATTTCGAACCCTATCTCTTGTTCGAGTTGGTAGAGGGCGACAGTATCGAGCATAAACCCTGTACCGCTAGGCTGGTCCAACACCTCTTTCAATATGGGAAACGTCTCCACCTGTTTGAGCAGCCTCTTGTCCCTTTCATACCTGTTCTTCGCTTTGATTAGAGAGCGTGCGTAGCGCCCTATGTCATACGTTGCCTGTTCTGACAGGATGTAGGAGGTGTCGAGAGCTTGGTTGATGAGATTGAGGTTTTCTACGATCAGCATTTGCTGCTGTTCGATGTCTTGCAGCAGCGAGCGGTGCTGCCAGATCGCCCTATATTGGTCCAAAAGCGTTTTTTGCCTCGTTAGATAGCGGTAAAGAGGGGCGAAATCTTCTTTAAGAAGGAGGTTGGCATTGGAGTGGGAGAAGAAGGTGTTGATCGTCTCAAGAGCAATTTCTTCCTTTTGCAACAGTAAGCTGAGCCTTGCTTGGGCTTGTATAATTTCATCATTGAGGCTAAAGATTTGGTCGTTGAGCTTTGGCGTGTTAATGATCTGGTTTGACTGTGCTAAAATAAGCTCTGTACGCTTTTTCGACTTGCGCGCTATTTCTCCCGGCTTCGATGGCGTGCCAATCAGCTGCCGAATCTCTTCTCGTGCCGATAAGAGTGCTTCTCTCGCTTGGACAATTTCTTCTTCTTGTATAGCAATCTGTTGGACGATATCGCGGAGGGGAGCGAAGATGGCATCATATTGCGAGACGAGGCTGTGGCGTAATGTCTCCACCTGCATCAGCTCAATTTCTCTCTCCTCCCTCTCGTTCCCTGTTAAAGAGGCTATTTTTTGATGGAGGGATTCGATCTTTTTGTTTACTTCTACCTGCTTTTTCCTGATCTGTTGGAGAGAAACATCGCCTTCCTTCTGCCTGACGCTTTTCAGCATGGAGAGGTATTTGTCGTGTAGGTGGATTTGTTGGTCGAGCTGGGTAAGGAGGAACTTCCTGCGGGAAAGATTTTTCTCTTGAAGGGCATTTTGGCGGTTGACAAGCTCGGCTAATCGGACCTCCTTGTTTTTGAGTAGTTCAAAAAAATGGAGCGTAAGCCCTTCGATGTTGTTGTCTAACTTTTTTAGTTGTTGTTGTGCGTTGTCGTGTTCGATTTTCGCCTGGTGCTGGCGGTTTTTCGCTATGGCGCTTTCGTTGTAGAGCTGTGAAAGGCGTTCGCTATTGATAATAGGCTGGGATTCTAGATTTTTGATCACTTCGGCAAGGGAAACCATTATGTCCCGTTGCTTTTCAAAAGCGGACTCGTTTGCTTTTATGCGTTTTTTCAGCGTTAGGGCAGCCTCTTGGAGCATGTAAGAGTAGTCTTTTAAACTGGGAGAATGCCTGTCAGTATAGATCTCTTCTAGGGCAGCTTTGTAGTGCTCCTTGTCTGTGGGCGATATGTCGGGTCTGCGTATCCCTTCTTGGTAAAGGACGATGAGGTGGTCGCGTTGTGTTGGCCTTAACCTATCGTTGAGCCTGTTGCCATCGTCCAGAACGTATTGGTTGGTGATCGCACCAGAAAAAACGGTGTCGATGAGGTCCCTGTTGATGGATTGATGTTTGGCAAAGGAAAATTTCTCTGGTTCTTGCTTTTGGTTCGTGCGGATCTTCTCACAGAGATCTTCTGTGAGGCATGCAACAGTCTGCCAAAATCCAGGGTCTTCAATCCAGGCGTTGAGGGTATGGATGATTTCTCGCTTGTCTTCTCTTGTCATCCAAGAAGCATCTTTGTGGGTGTCGATTTGGTCTTTGAGCCGCTTGGTTAGGCGTTGCCAAATCTTCTTTTGTGCCGTAGGAAGTTGTTTCGGGTTGGATTCCGTTGATCTTGGAGAGAGGATAGAGAGAAAGGCAGGCCAGTCGATGGTGAGGTTAACATCTCTCTTGTTGAAAAGAGGAAAAGAGGGAAGAGTTGTTGGTGTTTGAATGGCTTCTTTGATGATGGCAATGTCGTTGTTGACATTGGTGATTGTCTGATTGACAGCATCAATCTCTTGCGCATTGGAAGCTAATATCTGGGTAGGTCCAGCAAAGAAGAGTGTCTTACCCCTTTCACTGGGGGTATAAAAAATGCGGGTGAGGTAGGAGCGTGCTTGTCTGTAGAAGTGACCTTTAAAGGCTGATTCTGCCAGAGCCTCGAGAGATGCGGCATATTCATTCCACAGAGGAGTAAGGTGCTGGGGCTCGATCCCTTTGTAATAAACATGGTCGAGTTCATAGCCGTCGATATAGCGCCTTGCTATTTGAAAGCAGTGGTCGGCATTAACAAGCTGGTTGGTATAACGGTACCATTTGCCAAGCGTTAGAGCCATTGGTACGATGGTAAATGATTCAGACTGGCGTACTTCATTGAGCTGGTTGTTCAATCGAGATAGAACGATCGGGCTGCTCCTGTTTCCTAAACTCTCTTCATAGCGGAGTTTGCGTAAGACGGGGGCGGCTTTGAGAAGAGGGGTTTGTTGGATAAGACCAAGGTCGTGGTATTCAAGCTCGATCGATCCGATACGTACTAAAACATCTTCGTAAAAAGCTTTGTCACGATCCTGGTCCAGGCCACCTTCCAGCTGTAGGCGTAAAAGACCTTCCAACGCGATCATCGCTGCAAGGTTGCGCTCTTTGATATAGGGCGCCTGGGGAGTAGGTGATATACGCAAAGGTGTTGAGGTTATCTCCGTTAGGCGGGTGACAGCATATTTCAGGTCGGCTGCAGAACTCGTTGGGTTTTGTATGATTGACTGCTCTTTGGTAAATATCGTGCTGATATAGTCGCGGTTCCTCGTGTTTTTACGTACGATGTCCTCGTCTGTACGTGTCCAGCGATAGAGCAGCCAGCCTCCCGTAGCGAGGAGGAGAATGACAAGGATTGCAATGATTACATAGATTGGATTTTTTGGAGGTTTGGAGAGATCGACAATCTTCCCTTTGCGGGTAGAGTCAAATTCACTCTCTTCTATATCTTCTAAAATCTCGTTAAAATCGTCAGCCATCGTATGTTCAGTGCACCTTTTTGTCGTTCTGACTTTTTACATATTCGATATGGTTGGCAACCTCTTCATTGCTCTGCGGATGACGTGGATCGAAAAAGAGGACGAGGCCTACGCCTGCCGTTATCTCGTCAGGGTTGCGCAGCCAGCCTTGATTCCAAAGCATGATCTGGTCGACAGCAGTAGGAAGGATGCCGTCAGGAGAGCAAGATTGGTTGTAGTATTCGCGTGCAATGGAGCATAAAGTGTCGCCCTTTTCAACTAAGTGGATGGTGAAAGGAGGCAGGTGCCTTTCCCACACGCTTTCCTCTTCTTCTACCGCTTTTTCCCGCTTGTCAGTGTAGTGAGCGAGTTCTTTGGAGAGCTTCTCGTTGAGAGCGAGTGTTGCCTCGATTTCATCGATGAGGTGACGTTGGTGATTCTCAAGGTTGATCAACCTGTCTTTCCCTATCTCTATCTCATTCTTGTCGCGTACAAGAACCGTTTGGAGCCGATACCTCCAATGGTCGATGCTTTCATAGGGCTTCCTTTTCCAAAAATCGCTGTCCAGCGTTAAAGGAATGTCGAGGAGAAGATCCTCTTCCCCTTGTTCGTTCAAAGCAACAGGAGCGAACGGCTGTTCTCCCTTTACCTGTTGTTCAAGGTACTGGCGCTGTGCATAGTTGGGGTAGCCTTTCTTCTGCTGACAGCTGGTAGACAAAAAAGTAAGCGCTGCTAAAAGAAGGCAGCAAGAATAAACTCCTCTCATAAAATCCCTCTTATTCTTGATTGGAATGTAAGAGCTCTTATGCCAAAATAGATATAAATCCTCAACAGCTAAACGGGCATAGCTAAACGGGCGATGAAGATAAACGCGAAGAGCGCGAAGAAAGCGAAGAGAATACGAAGGGTAGCGGGAATTGTTGCACTTTTGTCTACTCTTCGCTTTCTTCGCGTTAAAAAATCCAAAATTGTTTGCTTTCAATTTGTTGCCGTTATCTTCTGCCTCCTTGTTACATGTGTAGGGGAGGCTCAACCCCTTGTAGAACCAATACAGCGTCATCATCA
>JAFITR010000042.1 GCA_017116025.1 Simkania negevensis | reverse complement strand
CCTTCGGCCTGAAGAAAAGCGGAAAGCGCAAAGGGTGGGCTGGGTGTAGAAACTTTTGCTGAAAGTAGATGTTTACGCTTAGCTTGATGCGTATGGACCTTCGGCCTGAAGAAAATCTGGACAGAAAAGGTTTGATTGGATATCAGGTGGCTTAGAGATGAGTTGCTTTTTACGATAAGGGTGGAGGGATTATGTATCGTTTGTTGTCGTTCTTTGTCTTTGTATGCGTGGCTTTAGCTGTTGTAAGCTGTAGCAAGAAGGATACGACGAATGCTCCACCATCTTTAGCAGGCAAGGTGTTTGAAGCGACCCTAACAGATGGCTCAGGTATGTTGCTTCCCTTGGTTAAATATACGTTCGTTGCAAAGCTTCGTGAAGGCGATCGTTATGAGCTGAATTGGGACGCTCTCTTCCGCGAGTACGACAACAAGGGAGAGTATGCCTATTTTATACAAGGTCACGGCCCCGAGGCAAAATTAGCTTTTGGCTCAATGGATCTGCCAAGAGAGAACCCTTTCCTTGTACATGAAATGGACTTGGCCTTAACTTTTGAAAATAAAAAGAGCGGAACTTTTGAAGGTTCGTTTACCTCTTCGTCAGGAGATGGGACGCTGCGAGGAACCTTTGTCACCAAGTAGGAGTGTTGATGAAAAAAATATTGTCTGTTTTGTTGCTGGCAGGAGCGATCATTACCTTGTGGGCTTGCAACACAAAACAGGAGGCTGCTCCTTCTGCTATAGACGAGAATATCTTCACTTTTACCCTTACTGACGGTAGGGGGCTGATGGAGCCCAATAACGGCTTTCAAACTCAAGTTACCCTGCGCAGTACACCCTATTTTACCATGCAATGGGCGCCCATTTTGGAAGAAGCAATTTTAGAAGGAAGCTACCACTATACAAAGACAGGTCGCTCATCGGGAGTCTTAATTCTCTCTTCGACTACTAAACTAGCCTCTCCTCTTCCTCCTCCTACTTTTTCCACGGAATACAGACTCCAGCTGACTTTTATAGACAATAAATCTGGACAGTTCCAAGGCGACTATTTTTCTCCCGAAGGAGGAGGGACGCTTTCTGGTACCTTCACTTTTGAACGTATGGCAGACAAATCGATGGATTTTAAGGATTTCTAATCAGGAGATGAAGTAGATGATAAGAAGCAGGGCCTTTTGTCTCTTAGCCTTCCTACTGCCGATCTTATTGGTCGCTTGCGGCAAAAAAGAGGCGCAAGAAGTTGCAGCTCCCCACTCCATTGGAGGTAGTGTGTTGCGTGGGAAAGTTGAACAAGCTGCTGGCGTTGCTCTTCCAATGGAAGGGAATGTTTTTGATTTTACCCTGACTTGTTCGCCTTTGTATGAACTTACCTGGTCGGCAATAACGATCCCTGCAAGCGATGGTCGGTATACATATGAAAACCTGGGGGATAACAAAGCAGTACTACATTTTGAGTCGGTATTGGGAGACCAAAGAGGAAAGCTTCTTCTACAGTTTGACTCCGAGGAGCGAGGCTCTTTCGACGGACACTATTTGACCATTGGTGGCGTTGTCGGAGAAGGTACCTTCTCAGGTACCTTCGAGTTAAAAACCTCCTCCTCCTGCCAATAATTTAACCACCGAGCTCAGTGGTTATTTATTTAACAACGTCCCGGACGGCTTTGTGGAGGGCTTTGTCTGCGGTGATTTCTTCTACAGAAGGAACAAAGCGTATGCTCCAATTTCTTTCCAATATCTTCCCTGGGATATTGATGCGTTCGTCTTCTGGATTTTTATGTACTAGGTGTGGAAACAAGGAGAGGTATTCATTGAGGAGGTTGATATGAAAAAGGGAGTGTGTGTGGTGGCTTTCTTTGAGTATATCTTTCAGTTTTTCGTAGGAGAGGATGGTGTTGTATTCCCACTGTTTGTATAGACAGTAGGCTTTAGCCTCTTCTGGAAAGTCTTTCCACCAAAGTACGAGTGTGTCGGCATCGTGTGTTGATACTGTCGTCAGGCTTTCTGGAATGTATTTGTCGGGGGGGATAAAGCGTTGATCTTCTTCCCAATACCGCTCCCAGCGCATGACTTTTGTTCCGCATATCCCAAGCTCTTTGAGAGATGATCGAACGTCATTGGGTACAACGCCGAGATCTTCCCCGATAGGGAGCATGAGAGAGCTATCGAGCATCATGAGCATGATTTTTTTGCCATGAGCGATCCATATAGACTCCTCTTCAGGGAAGAACTTCCCTTCTTTTGCCGTCTTTCCTGGCGGTATTGTCCATATACGGAAGAAGCCGACGATGTGATCGATGCGATAGGTATGGTAGAAATTTTCTGCTACTTCAAGGCGCTGCTTCCACCAGCAATACCCTTGTTTCTCCATCTCTTCCCAGTTGTAGACAGGAAATCCCCACGATTGTCCTTCTTGGTTATAAAAGTCGGGGGGGGCTCCTGCAGAGAGATCGAGGAAGAAGAGTTCTCTCTTTTCCCAGACGTCAGCGCTGTCTTTAGAAAGAAGAATAGGGATATCGCCTTTGATGAGGAAGTTGTTGGCGCTGGCGTATTCCTTCACCTTTTTGAGCTGGTTGTAGCAGCAGTATTGTACAAAGAGGTGGAATCTAACAGGATCTTTGTGCTCGTCAAGAAGCTGTTTGTATTCCTGCTCCGAAGGCGTTTTCATCGCTTGGGGCCAGCATTCCCAATGCTGCCAAGAGTTGATTTCTTTGAGCGTTTTAAAGAGGGCATAGTTGGTCGCCCAGGAGTTTTTTGCTAGAAACTGCTGATAGCCAGCCGTTTTGGTGATGGAGTTGTGGTGTCGATGATAGTACGCTTTGAGCAGCCTCGTCTTGTATTCACGTACCTTTCGATAGTCTATGTGCGATCTCTTATTTAGCTGTTGCAGCTGGCTGAATAACTCGTGGTATCCTGGTGTTGTTTCAATCCCTTTGATAGCGTGGATGGTGATATGGATAGGATTAAGAGCGTAGGCACTCAGAGCATTGTACGGGCTTTTATCCATCCCCGTGTCGTTCAAAGGAAGAAGTTGGATGATATCCATCCCAACACTCTTGCACCAGTCGATGAGGGGAATGAGATCGAGGTATTCTCCTATCCCACAGCTATTTTTTGAATGGATTGCAAAGAGGGGAATGACAATACCGTGATGGTTTTTGATCGCAACGTCTTCCCACTGTCTCCACGCTGCCGATTGTTGTAACGTCTCTTTTAAATCCATGTCATCTCGCTGTTAGGAGCTCAATCCAAAAGGAGCTGAGCTGGTTTTAGAGCCTGGTATATCGATCTGAGGGGCGACTCCTTGCTCAAGTGCTTCTTTCCATACTTGTGCTTTTTTGACAAAGGAGGCCAAGAGATCTTTTAACTCTTCACCGCGCACACCATCCATGTTGATCATTTCACACTGTATGAGCTGATTGGTCTTGTTGCTGTAAGCCAGTGTGCCAAAGCGAGGGTATGGGGCGTTGTTGGCTTTAAGAGCTTCGATCAAAATCAGCTCCCTCGATTTTCCTGGATGTACCTCGCCAAGCTTGGCACCAATGAGAAGCTTTTCGTCCATGATCTCAATTTGCACAGGAAGAGACTCTTCAAAAAGAAGCAGACAGGTTTCCTTGTCTTCAGGAACAATATCGATATCGAGTGCTAATGCTAGCTCTTTGAGTAGTTCTTCGAACGGACCCATCAACTACCTTCCTACAAACAGTTGTTTACTCATTTTCAACAATTCTCTTCAGGCTGTGGAGCTAACTCAAAATGAACGAAAAGAACTTGTGGGACAGGCCACTAGCCATCGTTAATTTCTTCGCTTTCTTCGCGCTCTTCGCGTTATTTTTTTTATTCTTCTTCTCTCAGTTCGTCTTCCTCTTCTTCCAGCTCGTCTTCCAACTCTTCAAGTGCTTCCATGATTGCCAGTAGCAGCTCCCAACGCTGTTTGATAGAAGAGTATATCCGCGGAGAGACCCCTCTGACCGCATCGCGCATCTGTGAAAAAAGGATGATCTGTGCTAGAAGTTCGTCAGAGATGCCAAATTTTTGTGCCAGCGTCAATATTTTTACTGCAGAAGGGTAGCGTTCATTGACCAGCTGCATAAACTGTCTGGCAAGGAGCTCAAAAGAAAGCTGTTCGGGAAGGTCTAGGCCCGAACGGCTAAACTCATTCGATATCAAATTCATCCTGCCCTGGAAAAAACGGTATACACCCAAAATGGCCTGCAACATACGCGTCTCAGAAAAAAAGAGCGTTAGCTTACTCCTTTCAATTGAAGGACCATCAGCCTTCATGTCTGCTCCCAAAGAGCTGAGGAGGAACTTAATCACATCCTTGAGCTGGTCGTAGTTGTATTGATCGGACAACTCATCGAACAACTCGTTCTTCTCTCGTGGGTTTCCAGTGATATCTCTGTATAGTTCGCGCAGTTCTGATGGTGTCCCTAGCTCTTTTTCTGCGTATTCTCTGGATGTTGCGCCCATATTGCGCCCTGCACGCACTTCGCGTCCCTGTTCTTTGCTGAGCTGTTCCTTGGCTTTGGCGACTTCTTCTTGGACATCGCCTTCTTTCGTTTCTGACAGGAAGTCGAGGACTTCATCGACGAGGGAGGGGTCGTCGTAGTAATCTTCGATTTTTGATAGGATCTTTTCCGCGTTATCATCATCGTCGATACCTTCCCAGAGGTCGACAAGTTCATCGGAGGATAGTTCTGAGTTGTCTTCTTCGTAGGAGTCGGCTTTTTTGCGCGCATGTTTATCCGCTCCCACCTCCAAGTTTTTTTCTACCTTTTTCGCTTTGTCGGAGCTGCTGGTTTTTTTGCGTTCGTCGAAAGATTTCCTCTCTTTTTTCATGCGTGCGGCGAAGGGATTGAATGCTTCGGCCTGCTCTTCTTGTAGAGAGATTTTTGTTTCGAGCTGCCTCGCTGCTTGACGGCCTAGACGCCCCTGTTGTGCTTGCTTTTGGATCGCCCCTAGGTCGAGGTGCGAGCGAGGAGTACTGCCTTTCGGTCCTATCGATGACTGGCTGCTCATTCACACCTCTCCTATGCGATTTGAATGCGTCCGAGGGGTTGTATACGGATCTCTGGGACGATCTCTTGGTAGGAGACGACGGAAACGTCTGGGTATTCTGTTTCGATGAGCTTGCGCACAAAGCGTCGTACATCGATAGCGGTGAGGAGGACGGGGGGCTGTCCTCCTGGCGGTGTAGGGACGATGGTGTTGCGTACGGACTGCAGAATCATCTGTACCGAGTCGGGGTCGAGTGCGAGGTAGGATCCTGCAGATGTTTGTTTGATGGCAGCGCGCACCATATCTTCGATCTCGGGGTCGAGGAGGTAGACGGACAACGTTGTTTGCCCCTGGGAGTATTTGTAGCTGATGTACCGTTTGAGAGAAGAGCGCACGTATTCTGTCAGCAGCACGGTATCTTTTTCTGTTTGTGCCCATTCGCTCAGTGCTTCCATGATCGTCCTCAAGTCTTTGACAGAGACTTGCTCTTGGACGAGGCGTTTAAAAATCTCCGTCAGCTTTTGCAGTGGGATAAGGCGTGTGACCTCTTTGATGAGGTCGGGGTAGCTTCTTTCCATGAACTCGAGCATGGAGCGTGCTTCTTGGATACCGAGGAATTCACCTGCATAGTGTCTGAAGAAGTAGGAGATATGTAGGATGATGGCTTCGAGCGGCCTCCAATATTTAATGCCTGCCTTATCGAGGATGGATATATGTGTCTCCGCTACCCATAAGGAGGGTAGTCCGAGGGAATTGATATATTCGATGTAAGGGATGTTGTAGTCTTTCAGATTGTCCTCAATCTCGTTGGTAAGGACGTGGCTTTCGATGATCTTGCCATGAATCAGCGGTACTTCGTTGAGAAGGATGTTGTACTCGTCCTTTTCAATGTTGGGAGCATTGGTCCTGACGTGTACGCCAGGGAAGCGGATACCAAGGTCGTTGTAGAGTGCTTGGCGCATGCGGGGAATCATCGCTTCGATAAAGTCGGCTTCCTTGCTGCTTATCTTCTTTGTGACCAGCGTGCCTACCTCAAGGATGACAGGCAAGGTAAGAGCAAAATCCTCTTCTTCGCCAGCGGAGATCACCGAATGGCCGTCGACATCAGTGTCGATGATACCTGCCTTACCCTTGCCTGCTCGTTTTGCCTTGGCACGCTTGCTGGCAGCATGAAAGCCGTATCCGACCGACCCTAGAAGTATCGCTATGACGATAAAAGGTGCTTTGGAGAAGCCAGGGACAAAGGCGAGGAGGAGGACGACGAAGGCTCCGACAAGGAGTGCTTTTGGCTGGCGGAGAAGCTGTCCGGAGATCTCTTTACCCAGGTTGGTGTCTTTGTCCTCGCTGGTGACCTTTGTCGTGACGATACCCGCTGTGATGGAGATGAGGAGGGCGGGGATTTGAGAGACGAGACCATCGCCGATGGAGAGTAGAGAGTAGGTCTTTGCTGCCACCATCCCCGGCATCTTGTGTATTAACATGCCGATGATCAGGCCGCCGATGACGTTGATGAGTGTGATGACGATCCCTGCAATGGCGTCTCCTTTGACAAACTTCATCGCACCATCCATCGCACCATATAGCTGGCTCTCTTTCTGTATCGCCGACCTCTTCTGGCGCGCTTCGCTGGCGTCGAGAACCCCCGCACGCATGTCGGCGTCAATACTCATCTGCTTGCCCGGCATGGCGTCCAAGGTAAAACGCGCAGCGACTTCCGCAACGCGCTCAGCACCCTTCGTGATGACAATGAACTGCACCACAGTGATGATCAAAAAGACCACGCCGCCAACGACAAAGCTGCCGCCGACAACAAAGAGGCCAAAGGCTTGTATGATTTCTCCTGCATAGGCGTGCAGGAGGATCTGCTTTGTCGAAGCGATGTTGATCCCTAGCCGGAAAAGGGTGGTGATCAGCAGCAGAGAGGGGAAGATAGAGAGGTGTACGGCGCTGGGGATGTAGAGGGCGACCATCAAAAGCGTAAAGGCAATAGAAAGATTCATAGCGATCAAAACGTCGATCACTGGAGGAGGTACAGGAATGACCATAAAGGAGACGATGGCAACAACAAACAAAGCAAGGACGATATCGGAAGACTGGGAGATAAGACGAAGCATCTTGTCGCTTCCCAGCTTCACCGTTATGTTTTCAATTCCCTTCTTGAGCATCCGCTATTACTCCAACTCTTTTTCCTTGTCTAATGCCGCTATCCATCTCAACACCTCGGCAACGGCCTCATATGTCGCCTCCGGGATGTATTTGTTGATCTCCCCTTCATCAAATAGCTGATGGGCTAAGCCGACGTTGCGCATAATGGGAATATCATTCCTATCCGCTACTTCTATCATTTTCCGTGCTAAAAGATCCATCCCCATAAAAACAATGTAGGGAGCGGCGTATTTTGTCGGTTCATATCCTATCGCTACAGCAATATGTGCAGGGTTGGTGACCACTGCTTTGGCACGCTTCACCGCAGAGGGCCCCTCTTCATATGCGATCTCTTGTGCTATCTGACGCCGTTTCGACTTAATCTGCGGGTCTCCCTCAGTGTTCTTGTACTCCTGCTTGAGCTCATGCTTCTCCATCTTCATCTCTTTGGCAAACTGCCTTTTTTGATAGATGAGGTCGATGACGGCGATGAAGATAAAGAAGAGACCGATGCGGATAATCACCTTCACTAGAAAGGAGGCAAAGACCGCTGTCGTCTCCCATAGTGTCAAACCCGCTGTTGCTACAATCTCATTTAAACTGGCCCACATTACAGAAACGATCAACAGAGCAGCGACCGTCAGCTTGAAGACCGATTTGAGTAGCTCAAAGAGCGTCTTCATCTTGAACTTGTTCTTTATTCCAGTAATAGGATTGAACTTTTTGATGTCTGGTTTGAATACTTCAACCGAGAATACAGGGCCTATGACTAAAAAGTTGACGATGACACCTACGATCGAAACGGCTACGGCGATCGGTAGACTTGCCATCAGCAGCTGCTGCATCGCCATCTTGAAAATGCCCCCTATCGCATTGCGCAACTCAATGTGTGAAGAAGAGCGGCTCGTTGTCACAATGTAGGGCACCAGCTTGATGCAGAAGAGGAAAAAATTCGCTATGATATCATAGATATAGTTGGCAAAGATCAGAGTCGATGAAATGGCAACGATAAAAGTGAAAGCAGAAGGAAAGTCCTGCGATTTTGCTACTTGCCCCTTCTTGCGTGCATCTCTTAGCTTCTTCGGCGTCGCTTTTTCCGTCTTTTCCGCCATACACCTTACCTTATAGGTCAGGCCTTCGGCCTAACAGCAGGCCGAAGGCCTATAACAGCAGGCTGAAGGCTTGTAACAGCAGACCGAAGCCCTAACAGCAGGCTGAAGGCCTACAGCAGGCCGAAGGCCTAACAGCAGGCTGAAGGCCTACAGCAGGCTGAAGGCCTGAAATTGCAACAGCCCAGAGCAACGCCCTGGGTATAGCAACCCAAATAATGCAGGCTGAAAGTCTGCAACATGAATCAAGTGTTACCTAAAAACACTCATTCTCATTCTCATTTTTGAACAATGCCGAAAATTGCTGATCCAAGCAAGAAATTTTTTCCCAGGAATACCCGTTATGCGGTATCATCTTCTCCTTTTGATGAAATGGCAGTTGGCAATGGCAGATCGAACTTTACAGTATGGGCCTTTAGGACAGAGGGTCGAGCCGTTATTCTCGTATGAACCTTCTCTACTATTCCCTATCAAACGTTCGTTAGGGCGCAAAGAGCTGGGGCTGGCAGAAGAAAGACTGCCCTTTACCGGTAGCGACGCATGGAATGCATACGAGTTGGCTTTTCTCGACTTAAAAGGTAAGCCGTGTGTTGGAATCGTTCGGGTGACAGTGCCTTGCAACTCACCATACCTATTTGAATCTAAGTCGTTTAAGCTGTATCTCAACTCGTTCAATATGACGCGCTTTGATTCTTTTGAAGAGGTGCAATCTAGAATCGAACACGATCTTTCTGCTGCGATAGAAAAAAAGGTCTCGGTGGTAATCGTAGGTGTTAATGAACATCACACTCTTTCTTGCTCTCCTTTGGAAGGGAGCTCTTTAGATGAGTTAGAGATTGAGGTAGACAGTTATGAAATCGACCCCTCCCTCCTTTGCATAAAAGATGGGGAAGAGATGCAAGAAAAATTTTATACCCATCTTTTTCGTTCGAAGTGTCCCATGACAGGACAGCCCGATTGGGCGACACTCTTCCTCCATTATCGCGGTCCAAAGATAAATACCTCTTCCCTGTTGCGCTATCTCGTCTCCTACCGCGACCATTCCGGTTTTCATGAGCAATGTGTGGAACGTATTTTCGTCGATATCAAAAAATATTGCCGCTCTCATGCCCTTTCCGTTTTAGGATGCTTTAATCGTCGCGGTGGTATTGATATTAACCCATTTCGTTCCGATTTTGAGGAGCAACCACCTCTATTACATATAGCTAGACAGTGAACAGTAACAATTGTTTGAGGATAAGATGACAACGAGTTTGTCGTGTGGCATTGTTGGCCTGCCCAATGTAGGGAAATCAACTCTATTTAATGCATTGACGGCTAATAAAGCCTCTGCTTCCAACTACCCCTTTTGTACAATAGACCCTAATGTGGGTATTGTCTCTGTGCCCGATCCACGGATTGCTCTCTTAGCACTCCTTTCTAAAAGCAAGAAGGAAGTCCCTGCAACGATGAAATTTGTCGATATTGCTGGGCTTGTCAAAGGAGCTTCTCAAGGAGAAGGCCTCGGTAACCAGTTCCTTGCCAACATCAGAGAGACGGATGCTATTGTACACATCGTACGCTGTTTTGAAGATGATAATATCGTTCACGTCCATGGAAAGATTGACCCTGTAGCAGATATCGAAGTGATTAATCTAGAGCTTATCTTGGCGGATTTGCAGCTGGCGGAAAACGTGCGTAGCAAGCTGGAAAAGCAGGCGCGTCTTAATAAAGAGTATGCGGCTAAGCTAGAGATATTGGATCAGATTATCGCTCACCTCAACAAAAACAAGCCTGTACGAAGCCTTGCCTTGGAAAAAGAGGCGGTCGACAAAATCAGAGAATATGCCTTTCTGACAGCAAAAAAGGTGCTCTATGTCGCCAATGTCCTTGAAAAAGACGTGGCTACACATCCAGGAGATGTCAAATGCGTCTATCTCAAAAGCGTTGAAGAATATGCCGCAAGCGAAGGCTCTGCTGTTGTCAAAGTATGTGCGCAGATAGAAAGCGAAATAGCCCTCTTGCCAAAAGATGAGCGGCAGGAGTTTTTGACCGCTTTGGAAATTGAAGAGCCTGCTCTGAATCGACTGATACGTGAGTCGTTTTATATGCTGAAACTCCTTACCTTTTTCACCACCGGAGAACAAGAAACACGTGCATGGCCCATTGCCAAAGGAATGACAGCTCCTGAAGCCGCTGGTAGAATACACACCGATATACAGCGTGGCTTTATCCGTGCCGAAGTGGCCTCATACGACGATATCGTGGCGTGTAAAGGCAGAGTGGGAGCCAAAGAGGCCGGCAAGATGCGTTCCGAAGGCAAGGAATACATCGTCAAAGATGGTGACGTGATTCTCTTCCTACACAATTAATCAAGGTTTATAAGGCCGCGGAAAAGAAACGCAAAGGCGCAGAGAACACCGAGAAACGCAAAGAGAGAAAATAGTAAACAACAAGGGACAGGATGCAGGGAAATTCCATGAAGATTTTCCTGATAGCTACCCCCCTCTCCCCCCAGAAGAATTATTGCTTTTTCTTCAGGCCGAAGGTCTGCTCGAGTTTGGCAGTTTTGAAGCCAGGCCGAAGGTCTAAAATCAGGCCGAAGGTCTGACATTGTAACAGCCCAGAGCAACGCCCTGGGTACCTTCACAACAGTATTTGCAGCCTGAAAGG
>JAFITR010000041.1 GCA_017116025.1 Simkania negevensis | reverse complement strand
CAACATTCTTATCTGTTTTTTGGAGCGAAAAATAGACGCAAAATTAACACCCTAAACCCCGGGCCAGAGAGGGAGCTTGCGACCGAGCGCAGTCCCTTATACCTTGCGCCAGAAGGAGGGGATAAAGACGATGAGTAAAGGGAGCAGTTCAAGCCTTCCCAACACCATCCAAAGGGTAGAAAAGAGCTTCCCTGTGTTGCTGAGGAAGGCGAAGGACTCTGTCGGCCCTGCCATACGGAAGGCCATGCCAATGTTGTTGATATTGCATGTCATGACGCTGAAAGCTGTTTCCAAGTCGATGCCATCGATGGCAATATACAGGAAAGTCCCTAGCGTCGTAAAAGCAACAACAAGGACAAAGTAGACAAGCAGGGTGATCGCGATATCTTTGTCGACAATCTTCTGGCTAATACGAAAATGTCGTACTGCTTCTGGTTTGAATAGAGACTCTATCTTGAATGAAGCAATCCTAAACAACATGTAATGGCGAACGATTTTGATCCCTCCAGCCGTCGACCCTGCCATGGCGCCAATGAACATAGTGATCAACATCAATGCCTGGCTCATGAACGGCCAGATATTATAATTTGCTGTGGTGAACCCCGTCGATGTCTGTGCAGAGACGAGTTGAAACGCCCCTATACGCACGGCATCGGCAAGCCCTGTACGAACCGTTTCCCCTGTGAGCAACTGAACCGTTGTCCCCTCAATGTTGCGGATAATTATGCTGCTAAAGATCACAAGCGAGGCAATATAGATGAGGAATTCTGGTTGGTATAAGCGGTAGATCTTACCCTTGAGGCAGTAAAAATAGAGCGCAAAATTCACGCTTCCTACAATCATAAACACGAGGACAATCCACTCTGTAGCGTGGTTGTGGTAGCCTGCTATACTTGCATTATGTACAGAAAACCCCCCAGTAGAGATAGTAGAAAACGTCACACATGTTGCATCGAACAGGCTCATCTCACTGTTTGTTACCATGAGAAGAACAATCTCTAGGATAGTGATACCAAGGTAGATCTTCCACAACAGCCCCGCAGTCTCTTTAATGCGCGGCGTAATCGCTTCATTAGTAGGCCCTGGCACCTCCGCCTGATACAAAGCCTTGCCTCCAACACCAAGGATAGGGAGGATAGCGACAAAAAGAACGACGATGCCCATACCCCCAAGCCATTGCGTCATCGATCGCCAAAACAGCAGCCCTTTACTAACAGCTTCTACACCGGTATAGAGCTCTTTCCCCGTTTCTGAATCCCTGACAGGCGTGATCGTTCCATAGAAGCTATATTCAATATAAGGCTTCTCGGAGATCACTTTGGTGATCGGTATCTCTTTACCTGTAACAGGATCATACTTCTTCGCTTGCATGACCGACGCACCTGTCGTAGTTAGTCCTGACATTGTTTCAAAATAGGCGTTCACCGGATTATCAAGTGTGCCAGAGAGATAGAAAGGAAGGCCCCCAATAATGGCAGTAAGGAACCAGATACATGCAACGACCAGGAGGGCTTCACGTCGAAAAACTTGCCCGCGCGACTTCGCGCCCAAAACATAGCGAAAGAAGAGCCCTATTACGACTGTAATGGCTATCGTAGCAACAAATGCCCAAACAACATGAGGCTGTGGATGAAGATATGGAGAAGCAGCAAAGCGATAGTAAATCGATACACAAAGGGGAGCGAGCAAAACGAGGGCAAGAATAAAGAGGTAACTGCCTAATACGCGGAATACTTCACGATACAACATAACTCAGAAAATTTTCCCTATCTCTTGAAAATGTTTCGGAGCACTAATAACAACAACGGTATCTTCGGGGCAGATAATACGATCCCCCTTGGCAATAAAGATTCTTCCCCTGTTCTGTATTGCACAGATCAGAAAATCTTTAGGAAGCTTCGGCCCCAGATCAGAGAGGGGCAATCCTGCTATTTTAGAATCATAAGCCGTCTTTACTTCGATGATTTGAGCTCTATCTTCGTACAATGTCAACATCGAACGCACACTGACGTTGGGGTTAGTAAGCATCCGGATGGCATTTGCTGCGCAGACACGAGGCGACACGGTATGGCGCGCTCCCAGCTTTTCCAAAATGGGGATATAGCTCATATTTCCTACCGTCGCAATGATGTTATTACACCCTATCTCCCGTGCGGTAAGAGCTCCTAGAATATTGACCTCATCGTGGCGCGTACATGTGATGATTACGTCAGAAGTATCTATGCGTTCAGCTAGCAGAAACGTCGTATCCGACCCATCGTGATGGGTAATAGTCGCATTTGGCATACGTCGGCTTAGAAACTCACAACGTTGATAGCTTTTATCAATAAAACGCACATTGATATCGTGTCGGACAAGTATTTCCGCCAGGAGCAACGCGGTCAAAGAACCGCCTATGATGACAACGGTTTTAACCGTTTTTTCCGCTATACCAAAAAATAGAGGAAGGGTAACAACCTGCTCTGTCTCGCCAACGAACGTCACTTCATCACCAGGAAGGAGTCGGTCCTTGCCATGAGGGAAGATGATCTCATGCTCGCCATCTTCACGCTGCCGGCGAATCAACCCTACCATCACCCCTTCAGGAAGAGCGAGGTGCATCATATCTTTGCCTCTCCCTTCCCATTCGTTGGGAATCACAAGCGATTGAATTTGTACCGCTCCATTGGCAAACGTACCCACCGTACTGCTACCAAAGTCTATGGCACCAATATTGCGAAAAATTTCTTGGGCAACAATCAGGTCGGGACAGATGAGATGGTCAGCATAGAAAAGGCTGTTGAAATCGAGGCGTGACGTGTCAAGGTATTCTGTTGCCCTAATGCTTGCTACCGTCTGCTTATATCCCAAATTTTTCGCTATCGTACAAGCAGCAAGGTTCGTTTCATCAGAGTCTGTTAACGAGATAAAAAGGTCAGGCTCAAGGTCTGTTAATTCTTCTAAAACACGCCAGTCAGAGCCAGAACCTTCGTGAATAGCGACGTCGATCGTATGAAAGATCTCGCTCAATCGATGAGGGTCTTTATCAACGATAATGATATTATGCCCCTCTTGAGACAATACCTTCGCCACATAGGAGCCCAACACTCCCGCTCCAACAATCACGATATTCATTAACAGCGCACACAATGTCAAACGACTAAAGCATGACGATAGGAACTCAAACCTATTTTGTCAAAACACCTATCCTCTTCTTCGGGTCAAAAGCAGAGCGATTTTGATAATCAAGATGTATTGATTGATGGTTCTCAATGAACACTCACCATCAAGTTCCTTTTGGTAAAATCGCCCTGCCTAGCGCCCTGTCCTACTAGTACTCATAGGGACTGGGCGGCAAGTTTTTCGAGGAGCTGATGTGTGCGCGTGATCAAAGCATTCAAGTCGTGAGGTTGTATCTCCTTTTGCGACAGCAGAGCAAGCTGATACGCCTCAACAATGAGCTCTTTAGCCAGCTCTGGATCCTTAGTATGTAACGCATATACTGACTCAATCAAAGGGCTGTTGGTATTCACAACAAACGTTTTCTTGGCAGGAAACATCGAAGCTTCCCCTCCTCTGACCTCTCTCATCGCCAGGTAATCGCGCATACGACGCTGTTCTTCATCAATCATCAAGAAACCTGGAAGGCTTTTCGTTGCCAAGCTTTTGGCAGACACATCGAGATCCTTAATATCTAACATCTTACGGACCATATCGGCAATACGAGCCGATTCCGACCGCCCATCAGCATCAAGAAGGTTCTTCTCTTTTGACGCATCGAGTATCGATTCTTCGATCGCTCCGTCGATACGCTGGAACTTTGTTTGTGTAAGCTTGGACTCCAAAAAGCCCATCAGTGCTGTATCGATAGGAGTTGTGCTACACAGAACTTCTATCTCTTTTTCTTTGTAAACATCGAGGACATGTCCGACCTGTTTATCCCCTGTAGTATAGAAAACCTTGCCCGATGTCTTCTTTCTATTTCTTTCCAAATACTCTTCGAGGGTCGTCCACTCGCCTTCCGTTGTCAACCACAAAAGAACGCCCTTGACCCTCTCATAGAACTTTTCGTCTTGGAGAATGCCAAGCTTAACGATCACTTCGATGTCGGGCCACCAGGAAATAAACGACTCCTTTTCACTTCGATATAGCGCTGTCAGACGGTCTGACACTTTCTTGGATATATGCGTAGCAAGGGTACGAACGGTGCGGTCCATCTGCAAATAGCTTCTGGAGACATTCAGAGGGATGTCAGGGCTATCGATCGCCCCTTTTAACATCGCAAGGTAGGGAGGGATCAAATCCTTGCAGTTGTCGGAGACAAAAACTCTATTGCAATAGAGCTTGACGCAGCTTTTGTTCGGATCGAAATCTTTGTTCGTCTTGGGGAAGTAGAGAATCCCCTTAAGATGAAAAGGATAGTCAACACTCAGGTGTACCCAAAAGAGAGGTTCTTCTTCAAAAGGGTAGAGCTGGCGATAGAAATCGATATACTCTTCCCTTGTACACTCTGTGGCGGGCTTAAGCCACAGAGGCTCTTTTACATTGATCTGATTCCCATTCAAAAAAATAGGGGAAGAGATAAAAGAACAGTAGTGTGAAAGGAGTTGTTGCAAGCGAGCGTGATCTAGAAATTCTTTGCTATCTTCATTGATATGAAGAATCACATCTGTGCCGTGTTCTGTCCGCTTGCCTTCCTCCAGGCGGTATTGAGAAGAGCCATCGCACAGCCAGCGGACAGGTTGTGCATCTTCTTTATACGAAAGTGTTTGGATCTCTACATTGTCTGCAACCATATAAGAAGAGAAAAAGCCCAACCCAAAATGGCCGATAAACTGCTCTTCAGAGTTGTTTGACTGATATTTTTCAGCAAAATCCTGAGCACCAGAAAAGGCGATTTGCGCAATATACTTCTCCACCTCACCGGCATCCATCCCTATCCCTGTATCGCTAAAAGTAATCGTCTTGTTCTCTTTGTCGATCGCTACATCCACCTTAAAAACAGCATCTTCTTTCAACGACACCACGCCCTGGTCTTTCAAAAGAGCCAGCTTAGTCACCGCATCACATGCATTCGACACAAGCTCTCTAACAAAAATATCCCGTTCAGAATAGAGCCACTTTTTGATGATGGGCAGAATATTTTCACTATGAATTGTTAATGTACCTTCCACGTTTCGTCCTCAAATTAGAAATATCTATGGTATCTATTACTCTCCGCTACCAGCAACAAGGGCCTTTTCTACTGGTTTGGCAAATATCGCATCAACATCGATCACTCCTGCCGACTGAAGAACGATGAGGATGATTGCTACCGGCGCTAACCATCGTATCACCAGCAGCCACGGATACAATAACCAGCCCCAGCTCGAGCCCTGTCTAAACTCCTCATTTCTTATCTTTTTGTTCAAAAACCAGCCGACAAAGAGTGTGACACAAAAGCCGTTAAAAGGGAGCAACCAGGTATATGAGAGGAAGTTTAAGGTATCTAGGAAGTTGAATCCATATATTTTCCCCCAGTTGGCAAAAAGGAGGCCAGAGCCAGAGAGCGCAGAAGGGATGCCGAAGATGAATACCGCTGCTCCAACAATCAAAACAGACTTCCTCCTCGACCAGGAGAAGAGCTCAATAAAATTAGCAACAATCACTTCCAACACGGATACTGCAGAAGTCAACGCTGTAAAGACAACGAGGAGGAAAAAGAGTGTCGACAAGACCATAGTCCCCGGGCTCAAAGCAAAGAGATGAGGAAGCACCTTAAAGACTAAACCAGGCCCCTCTGATGGAGCAAATTGATAGGTAAAAACGAAGGGGAAGATCACCATAGCAGCCATCAAAGAAACAATCACATCCAGACAAGCCACTGTGACAGCTGTCTTGGGGATATCAACGTCTTTCTTCATATAGCTGCCGTAGGTGATCAGAACCCCTAGTCCGACACTCAATGTAAAAAAGGAGAGTCCTAAGGCTTGCAAAGAACTCGAAGGTTTGAATTTTGAAAAGTCGGGGTGAAAGATGAACTTCACAGCATCTCCAAAGCCATCTGTTGTCATCGCATAGAAGAACAATCCGATGAGAAGAGCAAAAAGCGTGGGGGTAAGAATCCGAGCCCAATACTCAATCCCTTTGCGGACACCTCCGTAGACGGTACCAACGGCAATAAGCATAAAAATAAAATGCCAAAAGAGAGAGATCCCTCCTGAAGAGACGAGGATATCGAATGTTTGTCCTACTTGTTCAAGCGATATATGGCGAGAAAAATCTGTCAACGACATCAAGGTGTAATTAAGAGCCCAGCCCGAGACAACGCTGTAGTAAGACAAGATAATGAAATTTGTGATGATACACATCCATCCCACCATCTTCCAGTTTTTTGAGTGGGAAGACATCTCTGAAAATGCCCCTACAGGACTCCTTTGCGCGCGCCGTCCCAAAACAACTTCTGCAATAAAGATCGGGACCCCGATAAAAAAGGTAAACAAGAGATAGAGAAGGACAAAAATTCCCCCTCCATTGACTCCTGTTACATAGGGAAACTGCCACAGACTGCCTAAACCAATGGCAGAACCCGCTGTAGCCATGATCATCCCTAGCCGTGAACCCCAGTGCTCTCTCTGTTTCATCGTTTCATCTTTTTTGCCAGTTCTTCAAAGAACAATCCCAAGTATTAAAAATGTCTTTAGGATTATTGTCAAGAATAGTTTTTGGCAAACAAATACCCCTTATGTAATAAGGCGACTAAAAAGATCCTGTTGGTATTGATTCGTTAAACAAGAAGGAGAAAGAATGAAAAAATTACTACTATTATCTGTCGTCGTCTTAGGAAGCTTAAGCTTTAGCACAACTGTTGATGCTGCAGGCCCGCTCTGCCCCCTATATCCCCCGTTTAATTGTGGCACTGTTATAATTATAAGGGAGGCTGTTGAAGAATTGCAGCACCACTCCGATGCTCTAAATACTCTTTACGTTCATCTCTCAAGTCCTGCAAACAAGACCGAACCATTAAAAAAAGGTGTTGGGAATGCCGTACAAGCATTGTTGAAGCATCAAAAGGAGTCCTCAGATCTTCTACAGGCTCATTTGAGAGATCTAGCGGAACAGAATTGAATCACTCTAATTACTACGGACAAGAGTGGGGGGGGCTATGGGTCTTTTTAGGTAGTGTTGCAGCTCGATGACATCGAGGATGATATTTACAGCTTCTTCCATCTGTAAATCTTCATCTTCTTGATTTTGAGGTAGATACTTACCTTCCTTGATCTCTTGTAAGAACTGTTGATATCGATCGTTATCGGCAACGCGCATGATACTCCTTTTCCGCAAGACAGGCAACATCTGGAGATAGGAAAATTCACGCGTTTGTATTGTTGGCAGGTAATACTTTTCATACCATGGTCTTCCGATAAAACTGATATCGCTCAAAGGATCTCGGTACATGGGTTGAATCGCATCAGAACTGAGTGGATAATCGAGATACTCTTCTCCTATTTGTTCATGATAAAGAGCCGAGGGCACGATGATATCCGAAGAGACTCCCTCTATTTGTGTTGATGCGCCAGAAGGTGTGTAATACCTGCCTACGGTGACCTTAAAGAAGGCAGGCGCCTCTGGGTTGGTGACAGTCTGATGCTGTATCGACCCCTTGCCAAACGTCCTCTCATCACCAGCAACAAGGGCCACTCCGTAATCTTGCAGGACCTGTGCGACAATCTCTGCCGCCGAAGCACTCGTTTTTGATGTCAAGACGAGCATGGGGCCGTCGTAATAGGTATGCCCGTCTAGATCACGCAAGAAGTATTTATCCCCATCGGAATATTGTGACACGACGATGATCCCATTGGAGATGAACAAACCCGCCACCTTCACTGCCTGAAGCAGAAAACCTCCGACATTCTCTCTGAGATCTAAGACAAGCCCTTTCAGCTCTCCTTCACTCTTCAGCTTTTCTATCGCTTCTTTCATGTCTATCTCACTCGTTACTCCGTCATCTCCTTCATAAAAAGAATACAAGGTGATCTTTCCTATCACCCCTCCATCGACTTCTTCATGACTTATATCGACGCGCTTATCATCAAGGATCACCTCTCCGCGAGTGATCTCCACCGTGACACTCTCCTCTTCCCCTTTGCGCATGATCTCAAAAAAGATTGGTGCTCCCTTCTCCCCACGAATCGACTCCAACACATCGTCAAAGGGATACTCATCCACATCTTGTCCATCGATAGAAATAATCCGGTCGTTGACCTTTAGCAAACCACTATTATTTGCAGGCCCGCCTTCTACTATACGCACAATGACAACACCGCCGATCCCCTCTTCAAGGACCAAGCCAACGCCATAAAACCCCTTCTCCAATTGGATCCTCATACTATACGCTTCTTCAGCGCTGAAAAAGTTCGAGTGAGCATCAAGACTTTCCGCCAACGATTTCAAAATGCGCAAAAAAAAGAGAGACCTTTTATCAGGGCTCGAAGCAGTAAAATAGCTTTCTTCTAAGTTGTATATTCTCTTCTCGTAAAGCCGCAAGACCCCCACCCGCTGCTCCTCATTAAACGCATCGACCTCAAGCAGCTTCTTCTGCATATTGATAAACCCTAAAAGATGCTGATGCATACGCTCTTGTAAATCTCCCACATCCAATGCATAGCCTTCATGAGGCTCCTCCTTGAGAAAACCCCCTGCTATGTTCGTTGCCTCCACAAAAAGAACAGCAGAATCACGAACCATCGCCTGACGTATCTGCCGAGAGCGCAACACAGCCTGCTCAATGGCACGGTTGAGAAGGAAGTAGTGATCAAACTGATCGTCGTTATACTGCTTTAACATCCGCTGCAACAACGACGACGACGGCTCTAAATAAGAAGAGACTTCCCCATCAAGAAAATAGATCTTCTGAGGATCAAATTGGTTGATGTAAATCTTCAGAGAACGTTCCAACAAAAGTGGACTTATCTCCTTCTTCTCTACATGGAAAGAAAATAACTCCTCCATCGAAAAACGCACATCTTCCTCGTGCAAAAGCTCGCGATCACCAGCAAATAAAGGAAAAAAAACCAGTGACAGGAAAACAAACAATAGACCCCGTACAAAGGAAACACTCTCGCAACACTTATAAACCCTCATCGCGCACCTCGTCTGGCTGTCTAGCCCCGTAAACTGGATGATAGATCACAATGAATATTATGTCAAGGAAATTATTTAATCTCCGCTGGAAGCGAGATGAATCCGCAAACGTTTACAATTATTTCATGACGTGGCATTTTCGATTGTAGAAGAGGGGCTTAGTGATAAATTTATGTCGGAAAGACCGATTGAATGCACAGAGTGCAAAAAACCAATAGCTTACCTGTACACTGAAATTGTTGCTGCTGCCACAAGTTCATTAAACATGTGTGCTGAATGTCCAAGGCTACAAGAGCGTTTGCATGGGAAGCTGCTGACGAGTAGAGAGACGGCGCCGTCTAAGGACAAAACAACAGGGGTTTGTTGTGGGAATTGCGGCACGACACTTGAAGCGGTCAAGATGGGCAGCCCGCTGGGATGCAGTGAATGCTACGAAATTTTCTCTGAACTTCTACTGATCGATCTAATAAGAGCCAAGAAGGTACCTCGACGTCTGACGATGACAAAAAAAAGTTCCACCCTCCACACAGGACGAACACCGGGAGCAATATCGACAGTCAAGCCCTCTGCACGCCTCCTTGCACTCCATGAAGCGCTCTCCGATACACTGAGCAGAGAAGATTATGAGCAAGCCGCTTGGATTCGAGATCAGATCAAGGAAATCATGGAGAAGGCAGATGGGGAGAAAGAGAAAAAGCAAGGATAACGAAAGAGATCAGCTCCTTTCATTCCGCGGACCTTGGGCCGACAACCACAACAACATATGGCTTGCGTCCATCTTACGCGTTGTGCGCAACATCAAGAAGCATACTTTCCCTACAAAACTCTCTGCAGCAGAACGCAGCCAGGTCTTTTCTGTCCTAAAGAACACATTACTCAAATGCCCACTTCTAGAATCACCCATTTTCATTGATGCCGGAGAGACTAATCCACTGAATAAAGAGTATCTTTCCGAACACTTCTTCTCTTCTCTTAACATTCAGCAAGCACAAAAAAACGAAGGATTCGTCATCGACCAAACAGGTTCTTTTCTCGGGATCATCAACGTACGTAATCATCTGCAGATCCAGCTAACAGATAGCCAAGGTGAGTTAGAAACAACCTGGCACCATTTGACCAAGATAGAAGCAGAGCTTGCCAATAGCTTCGAATACGCCTTTTCTCCCCGTTTTGGTTTTTTAACAGCAGACCCAACACATTGCGGTACAGGGCTTATCGGCACAATCTATCTACACCTCCCTGCACTGATTCATACAGGAGTCTTCCAGGAAACCGTCGAGTCTGCTCTAGAAGAAGGCGTTGTAGCACAAAGTATGCAAGGGAGTCTTGACGAAATCGTAGGCGACCTTGTCGTCCTTCAAAACAGCTATACCTTGGGGCTCACAGAAGAGACCATCCTCAGCATACTCAGGACATCGGCAACAACGATGATGACAGCAGAAAAACGAAGGCGTGAAGAGCTACGTACGAAGGAAAATGCAGACGTCAAAGATCGCGTCAGCAGGGCATACGGCCTACTCAAACACTCCTATAAACTCACCACCATAGAAGCCCTCAAGAACCTTAGTCTCTTCAAATTAGGGTTAGAGTTAGACTGGATTACAGGGATCCCCTACAACAAGATCAACGAGCTTCTAATCAACTGCCAACGCGCGCATCTGATGAGCCTACACCAAAAATCTCTTAATCAAGAAGAGCTCCCTCAGATACGTGCAGAGCTCATTCACAAAACATTAAAAGAGACCCTCCTCAAAACCGCATGAAGGGATCGATTTAAGTAACGTGAGTTTTGAGTTTATGTTAACGTGAATTCGATTTTTAACCAGCACGTTTCCAAATGTTTAATTCTTTCTAAATGAATGTAGCAGCCTTTCAGG
>JAFITR010000040.1 GCA_017116025.1 Simkania negevensis | reverse complement strand
TATGATACAATTGACGCATTAATTGCTATTTTAAAAGAGGAGTTTAAGATGCCTTTCCACACAATTTACCTTTCTGAGGAAGAACGCCTTTCTACGATTTTTGTTGTTGACGCTCCGCATTTCATGGGTTTCGAGCAACCAGCAACAAATGTAATGATCTTCGTACAACATGACCACGCAAATGAAGCCAGGGCAGAAAATCACAGCGAATAAATAATCCAAGTTGCTAGTTGACGTTGGACTCGATTCAAATCGCCAAAGGGTAGTAAATCGCGGTCACGCGGGTGAGGCGGACGCCGCAGCAGCGGATGCTACTGAAGTCGTATCCTGGGGGCTCAATCCCTTTAGATCAGTTTCAAACTGTTGAATCATTCGTTGATAAGGAAGTGCTCTTGTTGTAGATGAGATGCTGCTCTGCCTGTTCCAATTTTTTAGAGAGTAGGAACTATCATTATCTTGACGCCCGCCTAACAAGGATTCCATAACCCCCTTCCACCCTTGGCCTATCTTTTTAAGCCTAGACAATAGAACTTGGTACTGTTTAGAGCCGCGTTCGGGAATATCTCCTTGTACCAAGGTATTATCAAGGATAATCTCTTGCAACCAATCAGATCGCAGAATGTGGTTAACCGCTTCCTCTGTAGGATCAATGACAGATGTACCCTTGCAAACGAGCTCGCCTCTGCTAGAAACAACGAAAGCTTTGAAACCGGGATCTTCGGCCTCTTGTGGAACGTGCGTCATATCATAAATTATAGCAGGAATCTCTTCTTGCGCAAGGCCATTAACACACGGCGAGCCGATCTTGGGAATAGTAATGACGAAAAAATGTGTTGGTTTATTAGCAAAGAACTTTCGATTTTCGTCGTGCTCATTGCTGTCGCAGACACACTGGTTCCTTCCATATGTGAACGCTCCTTGATCCTGGGAAAGGATCGCACAAATATCTTCTCCTTTTCTAGTAGAAAGAAAGACCTCTTGCAAACTTTCTCTGTCTAGATCTAGGAAAGAGTTTTGATAGATATATCCATCACCATTTCTATGCTGAATAAAGCGCACGCTAGTTGGGTCGGTTAATTTTCGGATTGCCGTATTCTCAGTCTCTTTTGCGGCCTGGGCAGCCCCTCCCTCTTGTTCGGCCTGCGCGGCTTCTTCCTCTTGTTCGGCCTGCGCAGCTTCTTGTCCTGCTGAAGATGTGTAGTTTTTAACAAGAATACTTTCGGATATGTTAACTGCTACACATGTTTGCTGAACCTCTCTTGAGATAGCTGAGTGAAGATTCGATGGAGTCCACGACACCTCATCTGCAGCACGACCGATGATCGAATTGATGTCCGGGTCGTATTCCCGCTCTTGATATCTAAAAGCTTCGTATTGTATCGATGCAAAGCGTTCTAACACTTCTTTTGTGTCTTGAAGAATATTAGGAGTGAGATAACCCACGCTTGTTAGATTCCTCACATCAACCAACCCATTCATATACTGACGAAACGTGCTGACAACACTTATCATATTATTGCTTTGATGATGTCGACCCATCGCTTGTCGTGCTTTCTTTGCTACTACAAAGCTAATTTCAGCCATGGCATTGAGAATGATCCGTTTCTGCTCTTGAACACGTTCATTCGTTTTTGTCCATTCCAAAATAGCTTCGATGTTCTTCGGGGCGGATGGTGAAAAGATCTTGTCCGCTAGCTCTTTATGGTAGATGAAGACCACTTCCTGCTCTTCTAAGAACCCTCTCATGCGCATGATCGATTGAAGCAGTTGGGAATAAGTTAGCCCTTCGGCAACGAAGAACAAAGCCAATGCGTCATTTTTTTGGACGATATGGGTTGCTTCTGTGTGTTGTGAGTCGTAGAGAGTACCAATCTTCATATCTTCCCAGCATAGCTGGTATTTTTTGAGCGCGTCTTTAACGTTGGTGCCTTCTAGTTCGAAAAGCTGACCTTCCCTCGTTAACAGGAAAAACTTTTGTTGTCGATCGACATGGTCTGAAGATGTTTCACTGAAAAAAAGAACAGCATTGAGGCTGTCGTTATATTTCATCCATTTTTCAGCGACAGAACGGTTAGAATCTCCAGCAAAGAAACCACGAGGGTCGATCAATGCTGTTGCTCGTTGGAAGAATGAGTTGTTAGCTTGCTTCATCTCTTCAAAAAAAGAGATCACCCCTTCGATGACGACCAATTTGTCCGAAGGAATCTTCGCCCTTAACTGACTACGTATTTTTTGAGTAAATTGTGTGTCTACTCGGAAGTTATCTTCTGTGAGCTTGCGCGGATAAGACAAAACATCTCTTGGAGTAGCAGAAAACGATATAGAGAGAAAATTCTCGAAGAAGTCCACAGGAGAGCAGGAGAGCTGATAAGAAGATGAACCAATTGCTCGCGAGGTATATTCTAACAAAAATGCTTTGATACAATCCGAGTGTCGATGGAGGAGCTCAAAAAGCTCATCCATCATTTGTGAATCATCGGTGTCAATATCACCGATTCCATAGTTGCGGTACTTCTCCGAAGTCTTTAGCCACTCCTGCAAAGAAGTATTAAAATTAGAGTGATCCATTGTTGTAGTGGATTGTTGATTGCTTGTTTGTTCCTCTCGAAACATTATAAGCAGATCTTCTTTTGACAACCCCCGCTCGTAATAGCCTTTTATGCTCAAACAGAAGGTTTTGTAAAAATCTTCGTATTCTGCTGTCGAAGCGAGACCGTTGTGTGCGGGTATATCATACATCCTGCTAGGATCGAACGAGCGTGTATGATCGATGTCAGTACGCATCTTGAGAATGTCAGGCAGTATTGTATAGAGAAAATGGTTGATGATCCCTTGCTTAAGCCTCTCTGCCTCAAGCCAGCTTGCGGCTTCGGCTTCGGTTTCCCTTTTCTTTTCTTGCAGCAAAAAGTGTCTCTTTGTCAGCTCTTCTGATTTTTCCTGCTCCCTTACTCCTTTCAAAAGGCGTGCTGGTTGTCTCTTGTTTGGCCACTTGTCATCGATATATATTTTTAATGCTTCTTGCAGATATTTAACCTCTTGATTAGACGGCGCCCCTTTAAAAGAGTCAAAAAGGTGAGCTACATCAAATGCTTTTTTCCCATCTTGGCACACGACATTACACTGAGCATTGATGCCAAGAAGAGGCTCCATTAAATCAAAAAGCAAAAAGTCTATTGTTTTGCCTCCTCTAGCTAAACGAGTGTGTAGAACAGGAGCGCCCCCGTTCGTAATATTCTCCGTAGTATCCATACTAATAATGGAGCGGGTAAGAGCATCGAGATTTTGGTGAGACTCGTCACAGATCAAGAGTGTTTCTTCTTGAAAAAATTGCAGGATGCGGTGCGACCAGAGGATACGATCTTCTATCTCAGGATCTAATGTCGTTACCTCCTGACTGTCTAAAAATCCTTTAGGGACAGCAGTTATACAAGCAAAATCATGTGCGAGGAAGATCGCATCAAACGTGTAGCGTGTGATGATAAGGCCCCTGCCTTCACGTTTGTACTGTTTAAGCTGTGTGAAGATAAACAGCAGGTCTTTAGCCGTTAGCTGTTTAATCATATGCAGCCCTATTTCGAGATAGCCAAGGTGCTCATTAAGAATTTTTAGATTAAAGGCAAGGTTTCTCTTATCAATAGGGTATGCCGATTGGGTTACGCACGATATAGGCATGCGCCCCAGTCTCTTTGCAGCAAGGTTAAAAAGAGGAGTGAGAAGATCTGTTTTCCCTCCACCTGCTGCTAGCTGAAAATGGACGCTTTGCCCTCGCCGTATCTTATCACATACCCATTGATAGGTTTCTAGCTGCTCTTTTCGAGGGAACTTGCCTGTCTTGGCAAAGAAATAGGAAATTTCTGGGAAGAGGAAAGGGTCATAGTGAAGATATTGTTCTGAAGGCAGCTTAAGCAACACTTGGGCGTGATACCATTCGCAGACAAGACGACAAAGCTTAATCTTTTCCTCTTTTGTTAACATAGGGCGGTGTTTTGTTAAGAAAGAGCCGTCGTCTTTCATAATCACCTCTTTCATAATCACTTCAGGCAAAGAACCATCGTATTTATCCTTGCCAAAAGTTCTGTTGCAGTCTCTTTCCAGCTCAAACAGAAGCTCCTCTCGCGCCTCATCGACACGTGATAAAACGCCCCCGCGCACATGATAGAATGAATAGAAGAGCTTACTGATCGCCTTTTCTATCTGAGTGAGACAAGGAGTGTCGCCTAAGGCACTACCCCCTGCTTCTTCTCCTAAACGAAGGTCTATCTTTTCAGGTGTGATACTGGGCAACTCTTTCTTCAAAACGAGATCATCTCTAATAGGCATCTTGACATATTGCCCGAAATCAATAGGGGGCAATGAATTTGCGACCTCGATGATCTGTTGGATCGTACCGATATGTTCTCTCAACATTTCTCGGGGAACATTTGCAAGAGAGAAAGAGGAAAAGTGCTCTGGGTTATGGCGAACCCGCAACAGAAGCAGTGCCAACGGCGTCGGGAAATGTGCTCCCGGCACGTTCGGCTTTGCTTTCAGAAGAGCGTGAAGTGTAAAGTCGAAAGGAGAGAGGAGATCTTTTGAAGACAGCCTTGCTTGTTCGTATAGGTTGAAGAAGTTTGCTACAAGCGTGTCGTAGCTAACGCGGATAGGGTATTTTTGCAGAGGGGGAACGAATACCATAGAAAGGCAATCGTTGATCAAACGTTCTGCAGAGAGGCCGAAATGCTGTTCTTTAAAGAGGAGGATTGGCGGGTGAATAGGCAGCGTCTGCGTGTGGTTAAAAGTGACTGTTTCTTTCTTAGAAAAGAATAGATTGTACTGGTTCGCTAAAATAAATTGTTCATTTTCCCATCTCTCTTCCCAAGTACGAGGCTTGCCATCCAGCTTATTCTCCTCATTTCCATACAGCTTTTGATAAAACTGCCGAAACCCAAGAAGAAGAGTCTTTTTTTCTCCTTGAGTGATCCGTAGGGATTCTGGAACAAGCTTTTCTTTGCCTTCATCTGTGAGGTGAAGGTAGAGGTAATAGCTTCTGATAGCCCAATAGACAAAGGAGTGGTAGGCAGAGTCTACGGCTGCTTTGTGGTCAAACTGCTCTTCTGTCATCAAATTTTTATTGTTGATTACAAGCAGGGAGAGCTTCATGTTGAAAGCGATTGAAGCAGGTGAGCTATCGTTGATGTACCGTAGCTGACATAGGGCCTCGAGGATGTTTGTGTCAAAGCTGGCGCCTATTTTTACATTGCTTAAGTAATGCAAAGCCTTGTTGTAGTCCCTCTGCATTTTAAAGAGCATTGATAGATGAATATGAGCACGTTCACTGCCGCCGGCTTCTGCTTGGCCAGGCTGTGTTGGCAAGGCATAAAAAAGTCGTTTTATTGGATCGAATTCATAAAAATAATAACCGTGACGAGATTTGGAATCGTCAGAAGAGACATCTTTCGAAAATGTTTCTGCTGACACCTTAAGCGATACAGCAGGAAGAAGCAGACGCCACTCCTTTTTCTGAGGGTTGTAGAGGACAAGGGCGTTTTTAAACTTGTTGAGCTCTTCTTGCAACAAGCTGTACTCT
This sequence comes from Simkania negevensis, assembly GCA_017116025.1. Lineage (GTDB taxonomy): Bacteria > Chlamydiota > Chlamydiia > Chlamydiales > JAFITR01 > JAFITR01. Next base: position 5,430 of record JAFITR010000040.1, on the reverse strand, counting down.
CCGCTCGCTTTCTCTCCTTTTGGTAAAGGCGAAAACAGGTCGTCAACCAGATAGAAGCCATGAAACTCAGAAGAAGCAAGCTCCTGGTTTGAGGAATCTTTAACAAATAGAAGCTTGGAAGAAAAAAAGTTGAGTTCCTCGATTTTCTTATCTGCATTGACAAAGCAAAGCATGTCGCAAGGCCGGGCAAAAACCGTTGTTATTCTGTACAAAGGGTCATTGGGTGACAAATTCTCTAAATTCGCTAGATGGATGGGGCCTTCTGTTAAAGATCTCTCGCGTATAAAAGTGAGAATATTACCGCTTCTACGTAGATGCATGTAAGGGCTTCTCGTCTTGACATCGTAGCTGATGAAGTCGTCCGTGCCATCCTTGCGGATATGGACTAAGCCTAGAGAGGGGTTTCCCAAAAAGGCAATAGGACCCTTTTCTAATTCTGGCCAATCGCTAAAAGTCTCCACCTGCTCCAACGTTGCACTCTTTTTAAAAGAGATGAACCACTTCTTATTTGTTGCACAGTAGGAGATCTTCCCACATAGTGACCTCAACGAGCCGTCTCCTTTTTCCCAAAATAGAGAGCCTATCGACTCAAATATTGTCTTGTCTAAGAAAAAGCGTGAGTCTTTTGCATAGTTAAGGCGTGTGAGCGTCCCAAACTTCTTATGGCTAACCCTACCTTCTAAAAAGTCTACGACAAAATCACCACAGGTATAAGAAGGGAATCTTCCACTCCAATCACCATGAGGGAGATCACTTTTAAAGTGATCACAGCTCTTCTCGATGATGGCTTGACAAATGCTGTTACGCTGATCTGAGTCAAACTCGGCATGGAATTTATATGCATTGGACCGAATAAAACGAGGAAGTTGGGCAATAAGCCATGAGGTGCTGTTCGTCCTCGGATGGTATTCAGAAAATTGGGATAAGTCGTTAAGTCGTGAAGAAAAAAGAAGAGGGAACAACTGCATAGGAGCTATGCGACTCGTATCGCTATGAGTAGCTTCTAAAAAGGCCCGGTAAAGCAAAACCTCCTGACGAGCTTGATCTGAACGAGAGCGAGCAAGAAGATTCTTAAGCACAGCACGGTAATCATTGAGAATCCCTTCACGATTACTACTCTCTGTATACGTTTCAAAAGAGATACCAATACGCAGGAGGAACAAAACAACAGACTGCATGTTTACGTTGCGGCCATCATCGTACCACTTCAGCCCTTGTTTGATAAAATCCCGCACAGCAACAACCAAACTTGTTGAAGTATGTTCAAGGAAGCTTAAGAGAACAGAAGGGTGGAAAAGGCAGGAGTCAATTGCTTGTTGTACCCAGGGATTGGATAACATGGACAGTGTATAGGGGAAACAAAACGTTTGCACCACCTTCCAAGGGCCAAGTGCGGGCGTCCTTGTCATATCCAATATAGCCCGAATCAAGGGCGGCAGTAAACGAAGTTCGGAGGTGTCCGTTGAGCTTACTGGATAGAAAACCGTTTTGTTAGTTGTCAAATCGCGCGTATCAGAAGCGTATAATCGATGAAATTTAGAGTTCCCCCTATCATGCATCGAATCCTCTATCCCATTCTCTGCAAAGCGCCGTTCCCGCAAAGGAAGCGCTCCTTCCCTTCGCGACGCCTCAAAGAGCGGTAAATTTGTCTTTACACTGTACTGCCCATTATTTATCTCAGTAGAGAATGATAATGAATTAGGAAACTTTTCCCCTTTCCCCGGAGAAGGAGAGCCAAAGAAAAGTGATTGAGAAAGAAAAACGAAGAAATAGAGATGCTGAACTTCAGGGGCTATAGAAGGGTTTACCCATTGCGAACAAATTATGGAGGCATTGGAGGAGAGACCATCAGAAAATTGACGCACATATTCCAAGTGGTGTATTTCTTGCAAATGCTCTTTTGTATCTGTTACATCCGATCCAGCAAGATCGCTTGCAAGATATTGCGATACAAGGAAATGCTGGGCAACAGGGAAAACAACCTTTTCCTGCGGCTTTGGAGCAGAATTACTATCCCTTCCTGTAAAATATGATTTTAGCTGCCTGTAACGCTCGTTATCCTCTTTGAGTGGCAGAGAAGTAAAACCGTTTGGCTCTTTAATAAAATGCGGCAGGAAGGGAGAAGCATATCCTCTGAGCCTGGCCTCTGGATTACCTCTTGCTAATCGATCAACGATGGCATAGGCAGTGTAGATTGTTAGAAACTGTTCTGTAAAAGAAGCTGCTGGCATCGCCTGGTTATACGACTCCCTCTGCTCCGCAATGGAGACACCTTTCAGCCCTTCATTAATAAGTCTTTTCAGCCTCACAATAAGATTCATCCTCATATCTGTAGATCGACCCCATATATCGCCTTCTTCTCTAGAAGGTACCGGTAGAGTACGCATACAGTCTGCAACAAATGCAAAAGCGGATGTTCCAGAAAGAGATTCGGCAATTCGTATCCAGGATAAAATTGTTTGTGAGAAAGTATTAATGTCAAATGATGGAGGTGCCATGGAAATGGTAGAAACAAGAGCCTCTTCTGCTTGAGAAAGAGCTGGAGCACTTGCTGGAGGCAAAGAGGCTGTGAATTCCGTGAGGACATTACTGACAGAAGCTTCTGCGGCTGACGCTACGACTACTACCGACTTGTCCTGTTGGTGACGCTTGACAAGCTTCAAAATCTTATGGACAGCGGTTTGGGCCCCGAAAAGCTCCTCATCACTCACTAACTCATCTCGGGATGCTTCGAAAAGAGCGACACCAAACGATTTGGCCGCATCGTGTAAAAGTTCTGAGATAGCAGAATCGACATTAGCTCCATCGTTAAAAAAATTATGGTAAGCACTAACTAAGGAAGAAAAATCTCTATTGAGAAAGAAGAGCCGGCGATCATTTCTGGAAACGCCACTGCAAATCAACACATCTTCAATCGTGTTGCGTACCGCTACTTCAGAGCAGTTTCCACTCACCTGCTCTGCCTGCCCATACTCGATCATTGCCCCATCTAAATTTGAATGCTTACCGGAGCGAGGGTCTTTTTTAAAAAAGGAGAGCTGGTAGAGGATGTCGTAAAGATCATAACCATCACGCGGCTCTTCCGTTCCTTCTATAGGATCCAAGTTATAACGTAACAGTTGCCCCCAAGCCGCTTTTCCTATATCACCAAAAAAGGTAACCTTCGGTATCGTAATAGGAAACGAGGTAAAAGAACGCTTTCTCTGATTTGCCGTTAAGTCCACGGAGGGATGCAAATCACATCCGTTGCCAAGATTGAAAAAAGAGAAAACAACGTTCTCTTCTCTAATTTCAACCTTCCCCACCACCGCATGTCCATCATTCATCTTCCCCCCAAGATAACCCAAAGGAAGGTAGAAGACATTTGTTGGAGAAGGCCCCTGAAGCCCGTCTTGGATTTTTTCAAAAACCCTTTCTACTTCATCGCAGATTTGCTGATCGGTACAAGCACTTTTTTTATGAGGAATGAGGAAACCCACCAACTGGTTCAAAGCATTTTTGATTTTGCCTTGAACCTCTGTGCCAATAGGCCCTTTTTGAAAAAAACGCTGCTCTGAAGAGCTATACAAAGAGAGAAATTTTTGTACAGATACAATGCTTGCTGTCCAACAACCACCCTCAAAACCCGTGCTGCGAATGAGCCCAGGACAGTGTTGTAAGCCAAATTGGCGCCAGTCCACAAAACAAACAGAGGATCTCTTAGATAGAACATCATCACCCTTCTTATTACGCATACTCTTGCGTGCTTCATAAGGCAAATGATATAAATGAGCAAAACATCCACTCCCGACATCAACTACCCTCTGAACAAGCTGCCCCTCTGTAGCCGTTGCAGCAACAATAACTTTAGAAGCAGTAGCCTCCCCAGGGGGAGAAGAATTAGATAATACCCCGTCTGCTCGTTCCATGACTAATGCCCAAAATTAAAGATATTCGTATAGTATATTCCCATTTTATTAAGATTTGATAAATCTTAAGGGATCGTTAGGAATAGCAGCCCGTCTGAAGGGCTCGAGCGTAGCGAGTGGCGGAAAGCAAGGTTAGGGATAGAAAGAATATTGCTACTATTCAGATACCCCTTGTAAAAAGCATTTTCTGCTTTCTTTTTACCGCTGTGAGAAGTTTAACTATTTTCATCGCTGTCGCGATAATTTAAAGGTATCCGTTAAGAAAAGTCTGCGCCTCTGTTGGACACTTGTGCTGTAACATCTGACTCCTCTCTGGGTTTCGATGAGACACAAACGCTCCCGCTTCCTCCTGCGCCCCTTCGAGCCTCATCAGCCACAACCAGTGCTTGCCTGATGCGATCGACAAATGCCTTTACAACAAGTATTCCTACCTTATTAGATTCTTGTATGTTTGGCTGCGTCTCAATCTCGGACAATTGTTTATCGAATTGATCGATCTCTTTCTCTAACTCTTGCATTCTTTCCAGAGCAGGCTGGGCGGATGTTTTCTGCTCTTCCATAATCTGCTTCACCCTTAGATCGAAGCCCTGAATCCCCTCAAAGATTTCTTTCAATTTTCCGTCAGTAGTTGTTTGGAATTCTTGCTGTTTTAAAAGAGCTTCATTTGCTTTATTCGCGCGATCAAGATCTTCCTTTAAAGACCCTTCTCTTTCCTTCGCATCATCGAGAGACTTCTGTAAGGCTTGACTCTCTTCATCGGAAGATCTCTGTGAGGGCTGCTCTCTTCCCTCAACTCCTGTATCAGCCACTCCTTGCCTGACAGTCTCGATAGATTTCCCTAAATCATCCAGTTGTCCCTTAATCGCAAGATTTGTCTCTTCTTCTTGATCTGTTTTGTTGGTCTCCCTAGCAGGAGAAGAAGCCTCTTCTTGAATCCAAGAGAACTTGTAGATAGCGCGGATAACGAGGGTTACTACTACTGCCAAAAGAGGTAAAATACCACAAGAGAGAACGTAAGAGGTAATCTTTAGCGCTGTCGCTAGTAGAGACGTCTTGTGCAACCCTTCCTTTACCTGCTGATATCCATCAATTTGACCTTTTTCAATCTGATGAATAGCTATCTTTTCGCCTCCCAAAGGGTTCAGATACAAAGCAGGATAGCATATCCAAGGATTTTCTTTAGAAATCACAGGGGTAAAAATAGAAAGTGTAGCCATGGAAGAGCTCCAATTTACTCTGGTTTTTACTTGAATGTTTCAAGTCACAAGGCCTTGTTATTATTCTGCAACCTACAAATCAATGATTTGCCAGTAATAACAACGTTATTTTAATCATACTATACATTTTAATCTATGATTATTAAGAAAATATAAATTGTCTCCAGAAAAAACAAGTCCCAGAAGCAGAGAAATTGCATAAAGATTTAATTTGACATCTAGCCCCCCAGAAGAACTATTGCTTTTTCTCCCGACCGAAGGTCTGCTCGAGTTTGGCAGTTTTGGCAAAAAATAATCGTATGTTT
>JAFITR010000004.1 GCA_017116025.1 Simkania negevensis | reverse complement strand
GAGCTGTTGGTACTGGTCGTAGGTCAGCTTTGAGACGGGGTAGTTTTCGAGGAACCAGTCTGTTGTGACTTCTCCGCTGAAGAAGGTGTTTGTAGCGCCGTGGCGTTCGTCGTTGATCCAGTTGATCTCTGCGATGAGGTTAGCGTATTCGTCAAAACGTCGTTCTATCCCATCCTTTTTGCCGCGTCGGTAGTTGATCTCGGCAACCTTCACACCATTTTTGAACAGTGTTGTCAGCCCGCTCTGGCGTCCGTTAGACCACTCTTCGATGGTTTTTGGAGAGCCGTTGAGGTAGAAGGTCTTTTTTGTCCCGTGGACGATATTTTCGTAATAGGGTGTAATGGAAGAAGGGGTGTTGTCGTCGTGGTAGGTGATGCTTTCTGTGATTCTGCCTTCCGTAAAGCTGTCTCTAGAAAGGAGGGAGCCGAAGGGATCGCGGTTTGCGCGTGTGCCATTGCCTTCAGCAACGGTAGACTCTACTTCGTTACGGACGTTGAAGTACTCGCCAGAGATGAGACGGTTGTTGTTGTAATATTCGATGCTGCTTGGCGATCCACTGTTATACCAGATTGTCACAACAGATTCGGCTGAAGAGGGGTGGTTGATTTCTCTCATAGGGGCGCCGGAGACGAAATTTATCTTTTCTTTTATCAACGTGCCGTTTTCGTAGGTTTTGATCGACTCAACGGTATTTGTGTGTGGGAAAGTCTGTGTGGTATCACCCTCTAATACACCTTTAGAATAGGAGCGCGAGATGGTGATGCCATTGTTTAAAGTGGTGATGACTTTCCCTATTTTCCCTCGGGTATTCCACTCTCTTTCTGATACGGGTACGCCGTATTTGTATAGGAAAGTTTGTTTGGCCATTTTAGAAGGGTTTTTCTGGATCTGGCACCCTTGCCCTGTGAGGATTGCAAGTGTTGCTAAGGTAATTAAAAGACGTTTGTTCATGGGACCTCTCTCGCTCTATTGAAATCATATCGATTAGGAATCGATGCTATCTTCCGCTTTAATGCCGATTTTTTGCAAGACCTCAGCGATCATTTTGCTATGTTCTAGATCGACCTTCTCTTGCGATACTGTAGATTTTACATCGCGATAGAAAAAACTGAAGGTGACATTTTTTTTGCCTTCGCCAATTTTTTTGTCTCGGTAGATGTATTTAAGAAAAACTTTTGCCAATAGGGGAGAGTTGACTGAGGCGATGGAATCGAAAAGGGTTTGTATAGGGAGTCGTTCATCGAGGGTGATTGTCCAGTCGCGTTCTGATCCCGGGTAGGAGGGTAGGGAGGTCATCATGCAGGAGCCTTTGGGTGTAGCCATCAGTGCTGTCAAACTGATTTCTGCAAAAAACACGGGTTGGTTGATATCACACCGTGCGAGAAGATCTGGATGTACCTCGCCGATAATGCCGATATCGTGGTTGTGGATGTTGATATTGCATTGCCTGCCTGGATGAAATGTCTTGTTGCCGGAGCGGATAAAGCGTGCATCTTCGACGTTGGCTTTTCTTAGCACGTTTTCGATGAGACCCTTGATATCATAAAAATCGACAGGCGATGGCGAGCTGCTCCAATGGGAAGAGGCCTTTTTCCCTGTGAGCAGAACCGCTGCCATTGGCGTTTCTAGATATTTGCCCTTTTCCACATAGTGGATTCTCCCCATTTCGAATCCGGAGAGAGAATGGTTTTGGCGGTCGATATTGTCTTTTACTACTTGCAGAAGGGCAGGCAGGAGGGAGGTGCGCAGGATAGACTGGTCTGTCGAGGTGGGGTTGATGATGCGTACGAAGCTATCTTCTTCTTCTAGATCCCCATAGACCTTTCCTAGGAGGGCAGGGCCGATGAGGTCGCAGGTGAGTAGCTCTTGTAGCCCTTCTTCAAGCAGGTGGTGGCGCGTTTCTCTTTCAAACAGAAAGGTCGTGTTATGTGGAAGAGAAGTGTATGTGTATTTCCCTTTTCCTTTCTGGATATTGTTGTAACCATAGAGACGGGCAACTTCTTCGATGAGGTCGATCTCCGAAGTGATGTCTACGCGGTAGGTGGGGACTGTTACCAACAGAGTCTCTTTGTCTGTGTGTACTGTTTTAAAGTTGAGCCGGGTAAAAATAGACTCCGCTTCACTAGCAGCACGGGCATCACCCAACACCTGCCGTGTACGGCTGATTCGGCAGGAGATCGCCTTGGGAGAAAAGATCGTTGTGCTGACGTCGATAGCGCCCCGGGTGATCTCTCCCCCAGCAAGCTTGCAAATCAGCTGCGCTGCACGGTCAAGAGAGGCAAGGAGCTGGTTGGGGTCGCTGCCGCGCTCGAAGCGCTTGGAAGACTCTGTCTGCAGTCCTATCGCCTTGCTTGTTTTTCGTATATTCGTTGGGTGAAAGTAGGCGGATTCGAGCAAGACGTTGACTGTCGCATTCGTCACTTCCGTGTTGGCCCCTCCTATGACGCCTCCGATGGCGATCGGCTTGCCCATATCGCAGACGAGAATGGCACTAGCGGGCAGAGTGCGTTGTATCTCGTCTAAAGAGAGAAAAACCTCCCCTTCTTCTGCTTGTCGTACGTGGATCTTGCCTCCTGCGATTTTGTCGTAGTCAAAAGCGTGCAGAGGGTGGCCAAATTCGTGCAGGATATAGTTGGTGATGTCGACAACGTTGTTGATGGTTCTGATACCAGACGCTGTAAGGCGGTTTTGGAGCCAGACGGGGGAAGGGGCAATCCTGATGCCGGTGATCATGCGTGCCATGTACCGTGGACATGCTTCTGGACATGCAACGGTGATAGAAGCGAGCGAATCTGTTGTTTGTGAACCGTTTTCTAATAAGGAAACAGCCTGCTCGTTCAGCTGTTTGTTGAGCACAGCAGCGAGTTCGCGGGCAACACCGTAGATGCTTGAACAGTAGTTCAAATTGGGGGTAAGAGAAATCTCTAGGATATGATCGTCACCTTCAGAAATGCAAGAGTCGACTTCCAAACCCGTCATTGTTAAATAGTTGACGACTGCTTCGATGGGAAGGTCGAAAGAAATAAATTCTCTGACCCAGGAGAGGGGAACCTTCATCTTAACTTCCAGAACTCTTTCAATGAGGGTAGAAGGTATAACAAATTTGTTGTTCGTTGTCACGAAAAATAGGGGCGTTATGCTATCATTATATCCAGAATCGTTACCACCAAGGATCGTATTGATGAAACTGCTCCGCTACTCTCTTGTTGCCCTCATCCGCTTCTACCAGCTTGCCCTCAGCCCTTTTTGCGGCGGCGGATGTCGCTTCTACCCTACCTGTTCCCAATACGCTATCGAGGCGCTTAAAATACATGGTGTCTTAAGAGGAGTTTGGATGAGTTGCGTACGCCTATGCAAATGCTTTCCTTGGCATCCAGGAGGGTGCGATTTTGTCCCTCCAGCACGAAAATGCAGAAAAAATAGTTGTCATAAAAATAGGGTGATCGATTAGCGTGAAACGATGAAAAAAATTTGGACCTTATTTACAGCGGCATCTCTTCTTCTACTCCATAGCGTCTGCCTTAATGGACAAGAAACGCTAGGAGATAAAATCAAAGACATTAGCATAACGAACGAACGAACGTTGCTGCGTATCGCTTCCCCTCACCCGTGGCATTATGTGGCGCGTTTTGACGCAGGTTACCGCGCCGATCGCATAGAGAGGGTCGCATCGGCTCCCACAACGCTGCCTTCATACGGGTTGACCCCCGCTGCCTCTTCGCCTTTTCAGACAATACGCATGAAGTTCCCTAGAAATGGCGTTGCCCTTTTCTCTACTGCCATTGTAGCAGTATACGAAGATGGTTTTACTATAGGCGGCGATGGTGACTTTGGTTGGATCACTACCGCTCGTGATTCGCAAGACACGACGACGGGGTTCAGTACGACAAACCCCTCCGCAACCACTCTCGATTTTAGAAACCCTCTCACCGGTTGGGTAGGTGATATTAACCTCTATGTTGGTTACGAACTTCATCTTGCTAAAGATCTCCTATTCACTCCTGAAGTTGGTTACGCCTATAATCACCAAACCGTCTACGTACATCACGATACCAATGCCTCTAACTATACGACTACAGCAAGATACCAAGGCTCCTGGAGCGGCCCCTGGATGGGCTTTTCTGCTCACCTACCTTTTAGAGATAACTTCTTCGCAGAAGCAAAATACCGCTACCGTTGGGGTGGGGTCTACTGGGATCGCATCGTTCGTGATGGACGAGAGAACAGCTTCACCGCCTCATACCCAACCTATCACGTCGAAGAAAGCGTCACATCAGGAAGCCCTAAAGGACATCTGATTCAACTCTCTACAGGCTATAAATTCTTTCAAAATTGGTGGGTTGCCCTCACACTTAAATACCATAATTGGAAAGCAGAGTCGGGGACGATCAACAACAGGGGCTTTTTTCAAAATAGCTCTTCCACCACTTACACCTGGCTTGATAATCCGCAATCTTTAGAAGAGGTAAAGTGGTCATCCTTGGCCGCCACCCTCGGTTTCCGATCTGACTTCTAATGTAACGATTCAGATACCCCGACGAAGGAGGGGTGTTTGAATCGTTGCAGGTGGAGAAGGTTAACGAGACAACGAAATGAAACGCAAAGACGCGAAGGTCGCAAAGAAGCGCAGAGAAAAAAGAGGGTCCTTTAATAAAATACTCTCTTTTTTCTCTGCGTTTCTTTGCGACCTTTGCGTCTTTGCGTTAAAAATGAATAAATAATCGTAGACAACTACTCAGACATCTTTTCTTCGTCGGGGTAGCGGAGTAGTTACCTTCTAATCATCTTGCTCAAAATGCCTGTCAGCTGGTAAAGTACGCGTTCTTATCTTCGTGCGAAAGTGGCGGAACTGGTAGACGCGCTATCTTGAGGGGGTAGTGAGGTTTCCTCGTGGGGGTTCGAGTCCCCCTTTTCGCATATTACCGGGATCGTGTTTCATTTTTATCGCCTTTTTGTATGATGTTACCCCCTTATCTCATACGCATGTTGTATCAAGTATGGGGGCTATTCCATACATATTTCTGAAGAGTTGTTGGTAAACCATTGATTTAGAGCTGTCTCCTCGACCTCTCCGCTGGCTAGCTTAATGAAGGTCAGATACTTTTCTTCTTTGCTAATGTTTAGGCAGTAGCCGTTTAATCTGAGGAAGAGTTGGGAGACAACGAGAGCAACTCTTTTGTTGCCGTCGATAAAGGGGTGGTTCTTGATGATACCATATGCGTAGCTGGCGGCGAGGGCAAACAGGGTTGGTTTTGGATTGGAATAAAAGTAGAGGTTTTTCGGGCGACTTAGAGCTGATTCAAGCAGGTCATTTGTTTGTATGCCGCGCGCGCCTCCATGCTCAGCTAGTTGAGATTGGTGGATGGCATAGACGATTTTAGCACAGACCCATGTAGGCTCAGACACTCGTAAAAGCCTACTTAGCAAGCTTGCGAAGGACGTCGCGATCTTCTTTCATGATTGCTTCGGCTATCTCCATCTGCTTAGCAAATGTTGGGTCGTAAGGAGTGAGCTCTAACCCATTGGGTGTTTCAATAGGATAGAGAGAGTCTCCTTTTTGAATTTTGAGCTTCTCAAGGATAGCTTTAGGCAAAGCAATCCCTAAAGAGTTACCTATTGATGTGACTTTTAATGGCTTCATATTATGCCTCCTATTTATAACTAAATTATAACATATGTACGAATTTTTGACGATAAAATTGTAACATTTGTTATAATCTTGTGTGAAATTCATGAAATCTGTGGGGTTTTGTGCGTATTGCGTATGCTTACAATGAGATTTTGCCTAAGAGGGCGGCGCATGATGTCTATCTCTTTCACAACGTTCTTTCTTTGGCTGAGGCGGGCTTTGACGTTGGGCTCTTGTTAGGTAGAGGTGGGATGGGTGATAGTGACCTCTTTTGCCATTACGGTGTTGGGGAAGAGCCTCGTCTCTCTATTCATAGGCTTCCTATTCTACGAAAAAACAAGATCTTCTCATTGTCTTGGAATGGTGTTTTTCACTATTTTACGCAACGTTTTGTCGTAAAAAAGCGTCCTGAGCGGCTGATCTTAAGCGTGCTCAAGCAGGGAGCTTACCATTTCCAGCGGCGGGTTTCTGGTGTGAAGTATGTGTATGAAGCGCATCAGATAGCATGGTATCCTGGTGATTCTTTGAGAGAAAAAAAAGAGGCGATCGAGTTTGAGAAGAAAGTGTTTGAAAATGCTGATCTTGTTACCGTGACAACGGCTGCTTTGCGTTCGATCTTGTTAGCAGAACCGTATGCGTTAAAGACAAGGGTGGAAATCGTTCCTTTGGCCGTCCATGCACAGCCTTTGCCCAACGTATTGATGTCAGAAGAGGCTTTGCGAGTGATGTATGTAGGCCAGCTTTATGCTGGGCAAGGTGTTGAACTTCTACTTGAGGCGTTAAAACGCGTTCCTGGTGTCGTTCTTGATCTGGTCGGAGGCAAGGAGAACGAAGTGGATGCGTTTAAGAAGCAGGCAAAGGTTTTGGAGATCGCTGACAGGGTTGTTTTTCACGGTTTTTGCTCACCGCACCTGCTGCCTTCTGTTGTAGAGCGAGCTGATGCGTTTGTCGCCCCGTTTGAGAAGAGCGGTCGCATGCCTTATGTCGCCCATACTAAGCTGTTGGAGTATGCGGAGTGGGGCAGGCCGGTGGTGGCGTCCGATTTGCCTGTTGTCCAAGAGCATTTTCCAGAAGGTAAAGGAGCATTGCTTTTTTCGCCGGGTGATCCAGAAGCGCTTGCCGCTTGTCTTGTTCGCTTGCAAGACGCTCAAGTCAGGCAAAAACTACAACGGGAAGCCGCTTGTTATGCTGGACAGTTCAGCTGGAAAAAGCGCGCAAACCGCTACAAAGATTTGTTGCAAAACCTCTAAACACAAGGAGTATATGAGATGACAGAAAGTGTTGTTAATCAGAATTCAAACGTAGCGCCTACTTCGGTTTGGCCCGTTCCCACGCTTTCAGGACCATCTACAAAGGCCGTAGAAGCAAATAGGCTAGCTCAAGCAGCTCTCTCGGGCACTCAACGGCAAGCCTCAGCTGCTCTTAATCCAAAGGCTACTTTTTTTGATTTTCCCAAAAGCTCGCAAATAGAAATAGATAAATTTTTAGGCATGGGGCACCAAGCTTGGGTCGCTACTTGTTGGGTAACCAAAGCAGCAACAGAAACAAAAGAAGTTACAAGAGAGAGGTATGCATTGAAATTTTTTTCCGCTGTGTACCGAACCGATAAAAATTATCAGCAATTTCTAAGGAGCTTGTCTATTTTGCAATCGGAGGATGGTAGCAATCCTTATATTACTCCCTATACTGCTCAGTTGTACTCTTTTACACATCGTTTCGGCTCTGATCTCTTGCTTATGGAGTACATATCGGGTCCGACTTTCGATCAGGTCATTACGCAGTTGAGGTCGGTTTCTGTAAACCAATCTGTTACTGGTTTATCGAGTGAATACAAAGATATGATCAGACATTTTATGATGCAAATACTATCGTTTCTAGATGTTTTTCATAGCCAGAATATCGCCTATAGAGACCTTAAGGGGGAGAATATTGTAATAGATGAAAATGGTTGGATTCGGTTTGTGGATTTCGATATGGTTAAACGGATGACAGAAGATAGCAGGCCTCACACTCCTTGTGGGTCATCGTTGTATGGGTCGCCTGAAGTGTTGGGCCGTGAACCAAAACCAGAACTGCTTTCTGATATGTGGAGTTTTGGAGTCTTGCTCTATTTTGCATTATACAATGCCTACCCTTTTTCATCTAACAACTTCGAACAGCTACGAAAAGAAGTTTGCAACAACTCGCTATGTTTTCCAGGTTGTGCTACAGAAGAAGAAAAGGTGCTGTTGTCAAAATTGTTAGTAAAAAACCCGGAAGAGAGAGCTACCTCTCGTGATGCTATGAGCCATTCGTTCTTTGCAAAATTCGCAGGAATCAATTTTAATAATCCTGTAATTTTGCAACAACCTTCGCCTTACAAAAAACAATTAGAGGAAGTCGTCAGACACTTGGGGGATAGGGGTGAAGAGAAGGATGTTTCTGCTAATATGAAAAGAAGGATTAAAAAACTTTTGGATAGACAAGCGTGATAACACGTAGCTTGCATGCTGAAGGTGTTCATTTGGCGGGCCTGGGAAACAGATATCTTCTGCGCGGTTGTCTCTTGTTGTTTTTAGTACTGATCGGTTTGTGTGCGGGTTGTCAGCGCACGGTTCTTGATGTTCGTCACGAGCGATTGGACAAAGACTACTTGGCTAGCGCGCGTGTCGGTACTCCCGAGTCTCATTTGTACGAACATTTTAATGCAGAGCAGCTTGTCGTTTTTTGGGATATCCCTGCTGCTGTTCCTCTTGTGAACCATCAGGTTGAAGTACGTCTTTTTGTACGTTTTTTTAACCGTGAAGAGGATGAGGTAGTGATTCCTGTCCTTCGACGCGGGGGGCATAAAGTTGTTCGTTATACAGAGGAAGAGTTAGCAGGCAAGAGGGGGATCATGAGTTTCCGCGCTGTCTTGTCTTCTGAGGGTGAAGAGCTTGCTGCATGGGAACATCAAATATGGGTAGAACTTATTCAGTTTGAGCCCGTTGATTTTTCTAGGAAAAAAAGGGGGGGCAATGAAGGGTGAGTACCTTGTCGATTTAGAGGAGGAGTGGCACAAGCTTCTGAAAGGGCTGCGCGGCTCTTTACCTCAGTTTAAATGTCGTATCAAGCCAGGAGGGCAGGGCGAAGGTTTCGTCTCTTTTTGCGAAGATGGTGTGTTGCATATTGAGGCGGAGGGGTCTTTAGCAGCAAGCTATGCTTGTGCTCAACTTAGTCTTGCTGTGAAAAGTGGTTTTCTGGGAGAACATTTGGGGTTGCAGCAGCCCATCTATCCGTTGAGGCCTTTGTGGATCGAGGGTGGGCAGCGTGTGGCGGTAACAGATCGTACATCGATCTCTTTCCCCGATTGTTTTGATGATGCTGCTTTTGTTTCCCCTCGGGATAGCAACGTATTGAATCACTTTTGTTGGAAGCTGCTTCAGTGGGGTTACAATAGTGTTGTCTTTGGCAGATTAGACGCTAGCTGCCACGCTACGCCGCAAGAGAAGCGCGATCTTCGGCTCTTGTTCCTGTTTCTGCAGCAGTGTGGGATTAAGGTCTTTGTCTGTCCAACGTTCTCTTCTCAATACGACTCAGAATGCCCTGTGGACGGGGGCTGCTATTCTCATGTTCAGGCCGACTTGTCCGATCTGATGGTGCAGACAGGTAGTGTCGATGGTCTTGTCTGGCGCTCTAGAGCATATGCAGAGACCTTTATGGCACACCCTGATGCCGAACAAGAGACGCGATATGATCTGATTGTCAAAGAGGCTGCGATGGTCAAAGCTGCCGTTGGAGAAAAGGCTCAGCTTCTCTATTTCCTGCCCACACCGTCGTATAGAGAAGGGCGTAAGCAGGCGAAGGTGATCCCTTCCCTTCTCGATGATGTCCCAGAAAACACCATCGTTGTTTTTTCTCCTGTGGCGGGAGAGTTTTGGGAAGACGCTGCCAGCTGGCATCCGGTCTGGGATGCGTTGCGTAGGATCCCTGATACTTCTGGTACACCATTGATGCCTCTTGTCAATGTAGGAGGAAAAGGGTTTGGAGAGTGTCTGTGGCCTTCTATTCCATATGATACGTTGGACTTTGTGGCAGGCAGTACTAAGCGTCATGCTTTTTGTGGTATAGCCTCTGTTGCCTATTCCTTTCCTATGGAAGAAGGGATCCTCGACTGTGCCCTTTGGACAGCAGGCCAGCTGATGTGGCGTGATATTCCTGCGGTGATGTTGTCGACGGCCTGGCTTGTTGCTACATGGCCCGGATGCGACTATCTCAATATCCAAAAAACATTTGAAGAGGTGCGCTGTATTGCAATAGCAATAGAAGCGTTGTCTTGCCGTGCAAAAGAAGAAGCGGGTGACGAAGGCAGACAAAAAACGCTTGTTACAGCTTCTGCACTGCTTGCACGGCTCAATCTGCTTAAGCAAGCAGGGCCTGACACTGATAGCAGGGTTGCCGACCAGGTACGATATTTTGTCAGGGATGGTAAACGCCTCGTCTTTGATGCTCTACAAAAGGCAAAGTTGCCTTTGGGTAATGTGTTAGAAGGCGATGATTTAAAACCCGCTTTTTGGACAGAGATTAGAAATGTCACTGAGCGCGGTATTGGAGGGTCAGCGGAGGTTGTGCGCCTCGAACGGCCCAATGATCCATGAGGTTAACGAGGCAGCGGAGACGTTAACCAGGCAGTGGAAGGAAACGCAAAGACGCCGAGAACGCAAAGAAGCGCAGAGAAGATTTTTTAAATGAAAGTTTTCGTAAACAATATTGTGAATTCGAAGGACAAATGACCTGTATTTTCTATATTCTATCTTTTTTTTCTCTGCGCTTCTTTGCGTTCTCGGCGTCTTTGCGTTTCCTTCCACTGCCTGGTTAACCGCTCCCCCGTTGCCCCGTTAACCCTCCCGTTCTTTGAGTGCGAGTCTTGTTTTTTCTAGCAGGGCTTTTTGTTTTTCTACGAGTTCTTGCGGGGCGTTATTGACAAAGTTGGTATTGGCCAGCTGTTTTTCTGCCCTTTCTTTTTGCGCCTTCAGCTTATCGATCTCTTTGGCTAGCCGTTTTTGTTCCTCTTCTTTGAGCTCTTGCGGGAGGGGCACGACGATTTTGATCGCCCCTATCGTCCCTGTGCTAGAGAATCCCAATGATGGCGGTATTTCTTTATGGAAAGAGAAGTTGTTGGTACGTACGAGGGCTTTGATGATGGAGATGTTCTTTTGTATAGCGAGGAGGGTGGGGTCTTGATCGTCGCCGACGATGTGGATGTCGACGCTGGTTCCTGGAGGTAGCTTCATCTCTCCGCGGATGTTTCTGATGGTATAGACTGCTTCGTTGATGAGGTCAAAAGCTGTCTCTACCTCCTCGTTGATATCTTTAGGGTTGATTGTCTGTGGGTAGTTGGCGATCATGCATGATCTCTTCTTGAGAGCATTGATTGCATCACGTGTGTAGGGGTCCTGGTTGTCGCTGATTGGAGTGGTGGCGTATTGTTCTTTGATGAGCTGAAAAAGCTCTTCTGTGATGAAGGGTGCCATGGGGTGGAGGAGACGGACGGCGTTGCATAGGAGGATGAGGAGGATCTTTTGTTTGTTTGTACGCTCTTCTTTCGATCCTGCTTTTCCGAAAAGAACGGGTTTGGTGATCTCTAGGTAGTAGGCACACAGCTCTTTCCAGAAAAAGTCATATGCTGCTGTCGCTGCATGGTCGAGGCTGTATTGTGAGAGGTGGTGGTTGACGCTGCTGTTGGCTCTGTTCATGCGCGAGAGGATCCATCGGTCTTCAAGAGCGAGCAGGGGGATGTTGATCCCTTTGGCAAAATCGTCAGCAGAGAGGGCGTCGAGCCCTTTTTCTTCGTTGCCTTTTAGGTTGAGGAAGATGAAGCGTGCACCGTTCCATACCTTGTTGGTGAAGTTCTTGTATTCTTCAAAACGTCTCTTATCCAGATCGATCTGTGGCGACTGTGGTGAGCTGGCACATAGCGCCATGCGCATAGCGTCAGTGCCATATTCTTCAATGATCTCTTGGGAGTCGATGACGTTTCCTTTTGATTTAGATAGCTTCTCCCACTTGGAATAGACCTCTTTGGGCACCGACTTGCCCAGCTCATACTCTTTCCTCTCCTCTGGTGATACATACGCGATGCCTCCTGCGGGATCCTTACGCCAGTAGGATTTACCGAAGATGAGGCCATGGAGGAATGTTTCTGGAAAGGGTCCTTTGCCCTGGGTGTACTTGCCCATCATGATCATGCGTGCGACCCAGAAGAATAAAATATCGTGGCCGGTAACAAGGAGGCTGTTGGGATAGAACTTTTGTAGCTCTGCTGTCTCTTCTGGCCAACCCAAGGCGCTGAAAGGCCAGAGGGCAGAAGAGAACCAGGTGTCGAGCACATCGTCGTCCTGGCGCCATTCGTCGGGAGCAGCTTTGACCTCGGGAGGGAGGCCATCGCCGTCGTAGCAGATCATCTTTTCCGGGTCGGCTTTGTTGTACCAGATAGGAATCTGATGACCCCACCACAGCTGCCTGCTGATGCACCAGTCGCGTAGGTGATTGATCCAGTGGAAGTAGGTATGTTTCCAATCTTTTGGGGTTAACTTGACCTCTTCTTCTTCCACAGCGTTGTGGAGCTGCTTGGCAAACTTGTCCATGCGGACAAACCACTGCTTGGAAAGGTAGGGCTCGATGGCGGCTTTGGAACGATACGAGATCCCCACGCGATGGGTGTGCGGCTCCTCTTTGACAAACAGCCCGAGACGTTTCATCTCGGCGACGACAGCAGAACGGGCCTCTCCTGTCGTCATACCAGAGAAGCGGCCTCCATTGTTGTTGATGTGCCCGTCGGAGGTGAGGATGTTGATAAAGGAGAGGTTGTGGTTGAGGCCCATCTGGTAGTCGTTAGGATCGTGTGCAGGGGTTATCTTTACTGCCCCTGTACCAAATTTTGGGTCGATGTGGTGGTCTTCGATGATGGGGATCGTACGGTTGGTGATAGGGAGTAGGACGGAGGTGCCTTTGAGATGTTGGTAGCGTTCGTCGTGGGGGTTGACGGCGACGGCGGTGTCTCCCAACATCGTCTCTGGACGTGTTGTGGCAATATTAATATGGCCCGAGCCGTCTGCAAGAGGGTATTTAAAATGCCACAAGAACGACTGGCGTTCCTCGTATTCTACCTCGTCGTCGCCCAAAGCGGTTTGGGTGACAGGGTCCCAGTTGACAAGGTAGTCGCCGCGGTAGATGAGCCCTTCGTCAAACATCATCTTAAAGACACGCTTCACTGCCTTGTTGCAGCCGTCGTCCATGGTGAAGCGCAGACGTGACCAGTCGCATGAACAGCCTAGTTTCTTAAGCTGTTGGATAATGATATCTCCGTTCTTCTCCTTCCATTCCCACACGTGCTTGAGGAATTCTTCGCGCGTAAAGTCCCGGCGGTGTTTGCCCGTCGTCTTCATCAGGTGGCGCTCGACCACTGTCTGGGTTGCAATGCCCGCATGGTCCGTGCCGGGGACCCACAACACCTCGTATCCTGACATCCTTTTCCAGCGTACGATGATGTCTTGGATCGTGTTGGTCAACGCATGCCCTATATGCAGCACGCCCGTCACGTTCGGAGGAGGGATCACGACACAAAAAGGAGGCTTGTCGGAAGAGGGGTCGGCGCAGAATAAACCAAGATCATCCCACATCTTGTACCACTTGGCGTCGACACTCTTCGGGTCGTACTTGGACTCCATGAAAAACTCCGTCGTTATAGGAAGGATGTAACTATCCAAGTGTATAAAAATCTACAGCTAATCCTCCAAAAGGAGCATCGCTTTTTCTTCAAGCCGAAGGTCTGAAGAAAAAGCGATGGTCTTCCTGGAGGGTTGCCTGTTTAAATTTTCTGCACCTGAGTAATTGCGAAAACAAAGATAACATAGGGAAAAATGGAGCTCAAGGTTTAAGGCAACGGATCAGCAATTCCTGCTAAACACCGAACAACCATTTACAGGTACATAGGCAATAAAGGTAAACGGAAAGAAAAAATTTTGTTAATCGGCAAGCAGAGTTGTCGATGAACATTTTCGAAACATGCCGTAGATATAGCACCTTCTGTAGTTAGAAGGGAGAGAGTAACGCGGGTTCCAATCGAGAGCGGCCGAAAGAAACCGATCTACTGTTGATGTCTGTAGGGTCTCGACGAGGATCTGTTGTTCATGTTCATCGAGAGAGAGAGAGGTGGATGTATAGATACCCGTGAGCAGATCGTTGGCGATGGGGAGGAGATCGTCAAAGATCGAGTAGTTTTTTTTATCGAACTCGGTTTCTTGTTGGTAGATTTCTTCCATCAGCCTTTTCACGTTCTCATTTGTGACCCTTGTAGGCATTTGATAGCCCGGATATTCATTTATAGTGTGTTGTACGAGCGCCACATAGATTGCTTCGGCGCGTTTGTCTCCGCCTCTATCGGGTTGCTTGAATCCTTGGCCCCTCTCGTTGACTGGTCGTCTGAACTGGGGATCAGCATCGTAGAGTTGCTCCAATGTTGAGAGCTTTGCTTTGATTTCCTTCTGCAGCTCTTTGAACCTTTTTAAGTCGTCATTGATTCCTGGGAAGAAACTTTCGGCAGCTTGCAGGGCTTTGGGAGGAATGTTTTCCGTTGAGAACTGTTCTAACAGATCGAAGTGCTGATTTTTGTTTTGTCTGAGTTTGTCCTCTTGCTCTCGTAATTCGAGTCGCTGGCTTTCAAGTCTTTGTAAGGTCTCTTGCTCTTCAGTAGAGGAGAAGTCCTTTAGTATGAATCGCAGTACTCGTGTCCTTGATATTCGAGACTCGAGTTCATCTTTTTGCTTTTTCAAATCCTCTAACTGGCTTGGAATGTTCTCGAATGCTTCGATCATTGCATGCTTCTCTTTTAGCACACTACCCAGTTCTGGATGTTCGTTCTCCAAGCGTGTTGTGTTTTCTTGTTCAAAAATCCTTTGTGTAGCTTTGAGTTTTTCAAAGGCTTCGAGAAGTTTTGCTTTTGCCTCTTTTTGATTGGATTGGTTAGCGTTGAACTCTTTGTAGGTTTTTAACAAAGCTTGTTGGCTTGCTTCGTACTCTTCCAAAGCGTGGACAAAAGCAGGATGGTGCTCCTTGTTATAGGCGCGTTGAGCAGCGATATACGCGTTCTTTTTTGCGGTGCAATCGGCTGTCCTTTGGTCTGCCGGTTGCTTTTCGCGCAACCCTACAGGTACTTCAGCCAAAACTTGAAAAAACTCCTCTTTTGCTAGAGCAAGAACTTCTTCCGTTGGTATGGATGGCGGAGGAGGAGATGAGGAGGAGTTGGAGTTAGGCAGGGGAGCACCCGTTGGATTCGGATCGTTCGTTGGATCGGGATTGTTTGTTCGGTCTGATTCCGTTGGTATGGATGGTGGAGGGGCACCCGCTGGATCTGGGTCGTTCGTTGGATCGGGATTGTTTGTTCGGTCTGAGTCAGGAGAAGGGAGCTTTTTTTCCGTAGATTCAAAAAGAGAAACAGCTTTCCTTGGCAGAATAATCCCTACAGCGCTAGCGAGAGCTTTAATCGCTGCATTGCGTGCAAAGGCGATAGATTCCTTGCTAAAACGTAAAAAGATGTTGTTCTTGGTGACAAACGCTCCAACGTAGCCAAGGGCGGCAACAAAAGCAGCGATGATCGCATCGAAGAGAGCTGTAATGGTGTGCGCTACAAAGGAAAGAGCAAAAAGAGCGCGTGCTTTTATTATCGAACCGTTAGTTGTGCTTGTAACAGCCTCGTTATGCAAAGGTAGCGCAAGGGATGAGAGGTGCGTAAAACTTTGAACAGAATCCATGCTTTTTCCGTAATTATGTTTGGTGTTGAAACGAATTGTACTACAAAACCTGATTATTTTCAAGTATTTTATTGATGTTAAAGCAATTCGCCAGTGAGAGGGATATAAGGAAGGGACAACAGGGATAGCAAAGACGATCATCTTTTTTTGTGCTCTTGTTGTTGCGCTCTTTACCGTTGATCCTCAACGAGTAACATCAAAGACCGAAACTGCAAAATCGACAAAAACGGACAGCGCTTCTGCTGTCCCTGCTGTCCCTGCTGTCTCTGTTGTCCCTATCTGTCTCTGTTGTCCCTATTTTGCTCCCTCCTTTTTTTTCGCTGCCAATTAAACCCTATCAAGTTTTTTTTAGGTTCTTCCGATGACTATAGAGAGGTTTTTTTTATGTTTTGGCATTTCTAATGCAGCCTTGTTAATCGAATAAGGAAGGATACCCCAGGGTAAAGTGATGTTTATGCAGAAAAAGTTCAATGTTTTATTTGCTTTTACAGTTTCTATCTTCATGGTGTTTAGCGGGGTGGCTTTCTCTGCTCAAGCGCCGTTTCCGTTAGAGGGTAGTATTGCCGCTGCAGCTGATGTGTCGCGAATTACAACAACAACAGTGTCGAAAATACCGACAGTAGAGCGCGAAAAGATTGGTATTGTCCTATTGTCCAAGGGAGATAAAAACTATCGTGTCGATGCGGGGACGGGAGAAAAAGAGCTCTTAAAAATTAAGACACCCATCTATGAAGGAGACAGGATTTTGACGGGGGCGAAAGCCTATGTACAGATGGTACTAATGGACGGTGCTCTCTTTAAACTTACTGGTGTGAGTGACTTCCTCTTTAAAGACTACTCATGGGATAAAAAGACAGGGAAAGGAGTCAACGAGATCTATTTTGCCGAAGGTACGACAAATTTTTATGCTGGTAAGATTGCCAAAACGGGCGAGGTAAATATTGAAACAGCGACGGGTACCATCGGGATTCGAGGAACTTCGGGTACGACACAAACAGGTCTTCAGAACGGTGTACCATATACGACGGTGACGGCATTTTCTGATGTGAATGGCGATGTTTCTCATATTTTCTTTGTTCCTGTAGCAGTTTTTTTTGGGCCAGAAGGCTATATTGTGCCAGGAGGAGGTCCAATCCCTCCCGTTGTTGGGCCACCGGGTGCTTTTCCTATTCCTGAAAATGCTTTTGTGATTAGCAGTGACATGGCAACTCCAACACTTCATCTGGTAGGCGGTGCACCTCCTGTCTATATGGCTTCCGTATTGGACTTTAATGCTGAGCTGCAAACTGAAATGGGCTGGACCCCTATGCAGGTTGAATTCGTCGATGTTGAGGCTGGAAATGTCCTGATGAACGTTGTTAACACAGAGGGTTTTGAGGTCGATAACAACACGTTAGGTTCAGTAAGCACTACTTCGTTAATACCGTTGTCAGTTGATGCTGAGCACGTTGAAGGCCAAGGCAGGGACGATATGGATTCTACTCCTGGCGATGAGCACGTTGAAGGCCAAGGCAGGGAGGATATGGATTTTGCTCCTGGCGATGAGCACGTTGAAGGCCAAGGCAGGGACGATATGGATTTTGCTCCTGGAGATGAACCCCATCATCTTCCTGGTCTTAGCGATAAACCCCATGTTGCTCCTGACGGCGAGAGCCGTTTTTTTCCTTTCGTTCCTGGCGATGACGCTCCTGTTGCTTTCCCTGTCGGAGATGCTCCTATGATGCCTCCTGGTAGAGGAGATTTTGATTTTGGTGGAGGTGACTTTGGCTTTGGTTCTGTCGGAGATACTCATATGATTCCTCCTGGTGGAGGAGATTTTGATTTTGGTGGAGGTGACTTCGGATTTCCTGAAGGTGGCTTTGATCTTGGATTCCCTACAGCGGCCTTTGACCCTGTCTTTTCTGACATGAAGACATTCTTTTCATCGGGAGAGTATCAACCGGAAGATTTTCAATATGTGTCTGATATGCCCATCTTCAATGTAACTGACATCTATGCTGGTGTGGAGGATATAGTTGCGCAGACACTGTATGAAGGGCATTCTTTGGCGGTCATTGCTAAAACAGATGTTTTTTCCGCGCTTAATGAGAGCACTACCCAATATTTTATTGGTGGATCGCTTGCTGTAGGCCTGCCATTTTCTGGCGCCAACGAGGGCGTGGGGACTGTGAAATATGTTAATGTTAAAGATGGGGCAAGCACGACTCCTCTTTATACCTTACAGGTTGTCGATGGGGAGTTTTCCACTGCGATTGCTACTGCGCTTATCCAACATGCACCCTACCATACACAGTTCGGAGCAGATTCGAATGCCTCTCTCGGTAGCACAGATATTTTCCATACGGGCCTCAGTCTTACTGATGGACAGTTGAACCAGACCAAAGCTGCATTGCTCGGTACCGAGACAGGCGGCCTTCTTTTTAGAAATGCGTTTTTTGCCGACAACGCTTTGGCATCACCCATTTCTTTACACGAGTATCTTGGGTTGACTCTGTCGGCGACTTCTGTTGAAGAGACACGTATCCTTGTAGGAACGCTTCAGAAAACTTCCGATACATTGGGTAAGATTGTGGAGCTGCCTCCTTCTTTCTTCGCTGGTCAGCGTACAGTGTTTGATGAAAACGATGGCGTGGCGATGGAGATTTTCTATGGTGGTACTTTAGCGCCTACGGCAGATGTGTCAACTCTATATTCTACAAATACCACTTCAACGGTCTCCTCCACAAGCTCTGTGCCCCGACTACTGTTCTATACCGCTGACTTGAATACTCTCGCCGGAGAATACACTTACAATATCGATGCAGATTTGATCAGCGGCGTACTTACTGATTTCTCCAGCGGTACAATTACTGCCGAGAGCCTAGGGTTGAACCAGACTAAGTTTGGAGAATTGTCCACATCCCTTAATGACCTAATAAGGGGCGGGACTAACTATTCAGGATCACTTACAGAACTTAATGGCATTCCCTTTGCAATCGGTGGTAACCCTGTTAATCTGATGAGACAGCGAGCTGTTGCGTTGATTGATACGTTGAATAACAGAGTACTTGGTACGACTTTGCTTGGCCACGGATACGAAGCCTCCTACTCAGAGTTGTTCGGTGTATCCTATTACGCTGAAGTTGACAACAGTGGCAAACTAATAAGTGACATCACCTATTACATCCCTGCTGGACACGACTTCACGATCGCTTCAGGACAGTTTTTGTCAGACATGGGGCTGGCAACAGCTTCGCAGATAGCCGATACATTTTCCAACAACACTCTTGAGAAGAGCATACTTACCACTTACTTCAGAGAGTACGGGACAAGCTTTCCAGGCATTTTAAGTCCATTCATCACTACTTCCGGCTCAGACCCTGACAATACAGTGCAGTATATGGGTCAGCATAGGTACTACTCTTCTACCGGGACAGAGTATACTCTCCCCGAGGGACTCGTTGTGGCAGGAGATGTCAGCTTTGCTACACCAACGTCTCTGTTGGCTAATGACGCAGCCAAGCTGGGACATACCCTCAATGCAACGTTTTTCGATTCAGCAGAGGCGTCACAGACAACCTACAAATCCGGTAGCAATGTACACGC
This sequence comes from Simkania negevensis, assembly GCA_017116025.1. Classification (GTDB taxonomy): domain Bacteria; phylum Chlamydiota; class Chlamydiia; order Chlamydiales; family JAFITR01; genus JAFITR01. The sequence goes on along the minus strand of JAFITR010000004.1, from coordinate 5,858 downwards.
TGTGTCAGAGTCCTACACCGGTTTCTTGGCGCTATCGGAGATCACAATCAATAGCACTGGCATTGTCGATACTGACCTGCTCAATATCTCCGATTTAGGCATCCTTGCTAATTTTAGCGAGTTCCAAACTACGATCGGCTCAACGAGCTTAGCTCCAAACAGCGCAGCAGGTAGCTATACCTATTTGAGCGATGATTTTTCTTCAACCTCTATTGCGATAGGAGCAAGCATCAGCAGCAGTAGTGTCACAGGACATAGCGTAGCCTACGACAGTGGAACACTTTTTGCTGCCTTGCATGCAGGGGACAGCGCCAGCTATTCCATGGTGCAAGGGTCGTCGTTTTTGATGACACAAGATCCTCCTTATTTCAATGGAGATGAGTTCACTACCTTTTACAGGTCTTCTACGGACAACCTCCTTGCAACAAAATCGGTGATCCATGGTGTCGTCAATATGTTTGGTCAAGGGAGCAGCTCGATTCTCGTTAACCCTGCTTCCAACTCGCACTTCGTTGCAGGGATTCCGTATAAGCCGTCGACATTCAGCACGAGCTCTTTGGCTGGGCGTATCTACAAAGGGGCAAACTACCTCAACTACTATCTTGAGCTTGACCCATCGACTATCTCGACGAATAGCTTAACGATACCTTCTAGCGTACTCCTCAGTGATTCAGGCCATGCTACTTTCCACTTCTACGATACGTCTGCATTTGATGCGATCACCTTTCACGCCAATCTGGGACTCTTTACTATTACACAGGGTGGATCTGTTGTTCAATCTAGCGAAGGGGGGCGCGTGGACTACAGCGCTTCTTCCTATTCCGTTGTCACTGCCTTTGGTAGAAACTACAAGAGCTTCACTGACAGCGAAGGTTTGCTGTCCGGTTATTTTATCGGCGACAGCGATATTACGGATTCTACTGATGCAGAAGGGATCATCTTCAACTATACCGATGGTGATGCTAGTGCGTCGGTAGTTTCTTCGAGCACTACTTTCTTGAGTGGTACGGTTGCGATTCCATTCATTGAACACACCAACAGTGTCGGTTTTGCCGCCTATCAAACCCCCTCGACAACAACAACATCGTTCAAAATGGCAGGGTTCTGGGCAGGTGTCGAAGTCACATCCACAGGAACCAACCTCTTCTCTCTCGACACGACGAATTCTTCGTTGACTATAGGCCTTTCTGTCGTCAGCACAAGCCCACGTATGCTGGATGCAGCTCAATCTGCTGTCTACGGCCACAATAGCCTTACGACATTGATTCCATCGACAAATAGTAGTGAGAACATTTTTATCTCCAAAGATGCTTTCTTCTCTGCTATAGAGATCGCGGGATCCTCTTTTGTCCCAGTTAACGGACATACTGGCTGGACTGATCTTTCTGTTGTGATAAGTGCAGTCGATACCAACACCAATAGCTTTATCGTCGGCTTGCCTGGTCTTGATCAGTACGATCATATCAGCTGGGGATTGTGGAACGTGCGCGACTGGTCTGGCTTCTCAGCGTCTGACCTGGCTTCAGGTATCTTCGATATCGATGAAGAACATGCCTCTGCCTATTTTGCGATGACTGATGTAGCAACCTTTGACCTTATCCCCGACTTTAGCAGCATGGCTTTCCATTTTGCTGGAGTAACAGAGTATAGCTATAGAGGTGAGGCCATCGGTACCATTTATAGCACTGGCATCACACCATTCATTCAGTCAGGTTCTGCACATCTTATTATACATATGAAAAATACAGCTGACAAAATGGTGACAGGAAGCGTTAACCTCGGAGCACACGAGATCCAAATGGCTGGAGGGATACTGACTGATAGCGCTGGTAATTTGAAGGCACAATTTAGTGGAACAACGACGCTTAACAATGCAGGATCAGGACAGTTCCAAGGAGCCTTCACCGGTACGGTAAATAGTGTCGGAACGACATTCCAGCCTAATGAGGCTGCTGGTGTCTTCAACGCACAAAACACGACACACTCGGCAACAGGAGCTTTCGGTGTAGAAATTTCAAGTTCCAGCAACTAAGATTTTTAAGCAGGCAAACAACGACGGTTAACGAGACACCGGAGGGAAACGCTTCCGCTGCTTTGTTAACCTTTTCGATTGAGGAAAATGGGTTGCTAAATTATTGTTCGCCTTATGGAAAGAGGAAGAGAAAAATTTCGTACAGGGGGCAAAAGCTCACACGTTCACAAGGCATTCCGCAAGCTTGCTCAGTCTAGAGAACCTGTTCATTGGGAAAAGCTTGATCCTACAGAGAAAGAAGAGCTTGCGCTGCTTTTTATTGAGGAGGGAAAGAAGCTCCTTGATGACAACGATGAGGAGGCACATTCGCGCTTCTCTCTTGCTAAGGCTATTTGTCCGCGTTCTTCAAAAGTAGCGTTTCTCATCGGACAGGCATGGTTTGACTATGGCATGAACAACGAGTTGGAAAAGTGTCTTGTCATTGCTGCTAAGGAGTTTGAAGAATCAAAGAAACGGGAAGGGGCTTGCTTTGACCTCTTTTACCTTCATGGTAAGACAGCCTTGAATCTTGGACAGATGCGTCACGAGCCCAAGCTACTGCTGCAGGGCCATGAGCTTTTTGCTCAGGCAGCAAAGCTCCCTGCAGGCGATCCTATTAAGCTTGCGGACCTCTATGTAGAGTGGGGATGTGTCTGGGCCGAGCAGGGAGAGTTGTCGGGCGAGGCTGTCGATTTTAGCCAGGCCCTCGAACATTTTCAACATGCAGAGAAGCTGGGGGCGATGAGCTCCAAATTTCGTATTGCCCATGCCGATACACTCTGTTTCCTCGGACAGCTCATTGATGACCCTTCCCTCTTCTTACAAGCGATTCAATACTATCAAAAAAGTGTCACAGAAGATCCTCTCTTTTACGAAGGCTATCTTCACCTTGGCCGGGCAGCAAAATTCCTCTTCGAGATGTCGGGACAATATGACCATTTTGCTATTGCCGACACTGCTTTTGCCCACGTGGCGAAGATGAAGGTCGATGACGAAATGCTTTGGACAGAATGGGCAAGGTTGCGTATCGAAGAAGGACAAGTCTCCCACGATCCTAGCTGCTTTGAAGAGGCGTTGGAAAAAATCGAGGCGGCAGAGTCTTTTGTCGACGATCACCCCCTTATCCTAGGGACTAAGAGTGAAGCGCTATGCTTGTTGGGACAGTATGCCGAACGTCTCGATTTGCTTCATGCAGCAGAAAAATCTGTACAGCAGGCGGTAGAGGGGCTCTCTGAAGACCCATGGTTGTGGTATGTCTACGGCATGGCGCTACTTGCCCTGGGAGAGTACTTTGGAGAAGAGAATTATTACGTCCAAGCGATAGAAAAATTTGAGTATGGCCTTTCTATCGACAATACCTACCCTTGGCTGTGGCATGGTCTGTCCCTTGCGCATCTCTATACTGCAGAGTTACATAATGACTACATCGCCTACGAGCAGGCCGACGATTGTTCGGCAAAATCCGTTGTCTCTCATGGTGCCCACTATGCCAAGATGTGGAATCTGTGGGGAGTAATCCTCATGCGTATGGCGGAGACAGCCCCTTTGCGAGAAAGGGTTGAGGCCGCAGTAGAGAAGTTTGAGAAGGCGATTGCTTTGAGGGGAGGGATGAGTGGCAACCCTGATCTCGAATGGCTCTACAACTACGGGTGTGCCCTCGATTTCCTTGGTGATTTCTACAAACCGGATCACAACTATCAGAGGGCGGTTGACATCCTGAACTTCGTCCTAGAGGCCGACCCTGACTACGCCGATGCGAAGTACAACCTTGCCCTGGCCCTCACACACCAGGGAGAGACGAGCGTTGATCCCGATGTCTTTTACCGCGCAGCAGACTATTTTCAAGAGCTTTCGCAAGAAGAACCGGAAGATGAGATCGTATGGAATGATTGGGGTATCACCTTGTTGAACTTGTCGCAACTTGTCTCCGATCCCTCTAGCCCACACTTGGAAGAAATGTTGTTACAAGATGCGGCTAATAAACTGATGCAGGCCGCTGCTCTTGGTAATATCGGAGCTTATTACAACATCGCATGCCTCTATGCTATGCAGAACGAATATGGCGTTGCAATGCAATATCTGGAAAAGGCCAAGGAACACCACTCTCTGCCGTCTCTGGCAGACATCTGGGAAGACGAATGGCTGGAAGGACTTAAAAAAACTGACTCCTTCCAAAACTTCATCCGTTCACTCGAAAATGAACAGCCCGAACAAGAATAAGTCTAATTGTTCATTATGTCTGTATGGTTCATAATGTTTACTTTGTCCATCGTGCCCATTGGAGGAAAGTGTGGTAGAAGATTCTCCGGAGGAGCCTTTAGAGCCGTTGCCGTCGATTATTTCAGCTGAATCAAAGACGAGCCAGCTGGACGACCTGCTGCATGAGAAGCTGGTTGAGGCGTACAACAAGGAGACGTCGAAGGTTGACGAGCACAGCATTGCCAAGTTGGCATGTGAATACTCGCCGATTGATATAGCCTATGCTGCCTCGAGTCTGCCTCCTGGAGTGCGCCCCCTTCTGTACGACAACCTGTCTGATCGTGATGCGAAGGTAGAGTTCATGATCAACACAGACCGCAGCACACGCCTGGCAGTGTTGCGTTACCTTGACGACAACCGCATAGCACGCCTCGTCAGCGAGATGCCTACAGACGAGGCGGTAGACATCTTTGAAGACCTGACAGACCGCCGCTTGCGGCGTATTATTGCCCTCCTTGAACCGGTCAAAGCGCAGAAGGTTGAAGAGCTGCTGCAGCACAAGAGAAATACCGCCGGCCGTTTGATGACAAACGAGTTCTTTGCTTTCCATATGGAGACAACATTAGGGAGAGCCGCCGCCCATATCAGGGACAACCCGGGTATCGACCTCACCCGCCGCGTTTTTGTTTTTAACCAGCAAGAAGAGCTTATAGGCTTTGTCCCCGCACGTAATCTTATCGTCAACCCTCCTCACCTTCCCCTTAGACAAATGATGCAGCCCATCTTGCATACCGTTCATCCCGATGCGTCGCGCGACGAAGTGGTCGATGTGGCAGAGAGGTATAAGATCCCCGCTTTGCCTGTCGTTGATCCGAAGAACGATAAACTCCTTGGCGTAGTGACATACGAAGACGTTGTTGAGATGATCGAAGATATCGCTGACGAAACAATTACACGTATGGCAGGTACCACAGAAAACGTCTCTGAGGACTTGTCTATCTTCAAACGTTTCTTGCTTCGTATGCCATGGCTTATCCCTACCGTTTTTGCAGGTGTGATTACCGCCAGCATCATGAGCTACTTCGATTCCGTTGTCGGCGTTCTACTCTCTTTCGTTATCTTCTTTATCCCCCTCATCACAGGGATGAGCGGAACTGTTGGCATCCAGTGCAGTACCATCCTTGTACGTAGCATGGCCATAGGAATGCTCTCCCCTGGGCTACGCCGAGAAGCGATTAAAGATGAGCTGTTTACAGGGATGCTCACAGGGATTTTCTTCGGTGTCGTAGTAGGGCTGGTGATTTACGTTCTTAACCTGCTAGAGCTAGAGGTCTTCCAAGCCACCCCTTTCGCCGTCGGCCTTATCGTAGGGATTGGCTTGCTCGGTGCATGCCTCACCGCTACACTCCTTGGTGTATTCGCCCCATTGCTCTTTGCCAAGCTACGCTTCGACCCCGCTGTCGCAGCGGGACCTATCGTTATCGCTCTCAATGATGTCCTCTCTATGCTCGTATACCTCCTACTCGCTCGGCTCGTAGGCTCCGCACTCGAATTCTTCTCCCTCGCACGCATCACCTGACCGCCTCGACAGAGACAGCAGGGACAAGAGAAGCGCTGTCCGTTTTTGTCGGTTTGACAGCTCCGCTCC
>JAFITR010000039.1 GCA_017116025.1 Simkania negevensis | reverse complement strand
CGAAAGTCTGGAATTGTAACAGCCCAGGGGCTGCCCTAGGCTGTTACATGTCAGACCTTCGGCCTGCAAACATACGATTATTTTTTGACAGGCTCTTTCGGATAGATGCTTATAAGCAGCTATCTTGCGAATCTTGACAATCTTGCGTATCTTGTACTCTTCGTAGCGACTAAACCCCTACACCTACCCCTACCGCTATACCGATACCCTCTATCACATTGTATTGCTGAGGTATTCGGCGAGGTGTAGTGGGCGTCTTTTTGTGCCGTGGGCGATTTGTTCTCTACACGATGTGCCATTGGCGATGATGATTGTTCGTTCGTCGCATTGTCGTATTGCAGGAAAGAGCTTCTGTTCACCGATCGCCATCGATATTGCGTAGTGTTCTTTTTCATATCCGAAGGAGCCTGCCATACCGCAGCACCCTGAGGGTATCTCACTACATGGTGTTGTTGTGACACACTTGATTGCTTTGTGTGTCTCTTCTGATCCTACAAGGGCTTTCTGGTGGCAGTGTGTGTGTAGGAGCAGAGCAGGTTGGTTTTCCTCTCGTTTTGTGGGGTAGCGTTTTTTGTCGAGAGGTGTTGCTATATACTCATCGAATGTTTGGCATTGTTGCGCAACAAGGGTCGTTTGTTCGTTAGGGAGTAGGCCTTTGTAGTCATCTTTGATGGCTAAGATACAGCTTGGTTCTAAGCCAACGATGGGGATACCTTTTTTTGCATAAGGGTAGAGTTGTGCAATGATCTTTCGAGCAGAATCTCTCGCTTGTTTGAGGAGCCCTTTCGATATTGCCGGGCGGCCGCAGCATTGCCAGGGGAGTATGGCAGCTTTGATGTTGAGCTTGGAGAAGACATCCAAGGCAGCAATACCTATCTCAGGGTGGTTGAATTCTGTGAATGTATCGATAAAGAGTAAAAGGTCGACCTCTTCATCTCGTTGTGCGATGAGGTGTTTAACGTGTTTAGAAAAGCGTTTTTTTGCGACAAGAGGCATGGTGCGTTCTGGCGCGATACCCAGCTTTGCCAGTAGTGCTTTTGATAACGGAGTGTTGACAAGAGCATTAAAAAGTGAGGGGAATGCGGCATTGAATCTGCTTAGCTTGCCGATGGAAGCAAAGATCTTGTCCCTAATAGAAACGCCGTGGACTTTGTGGTAGTGATAGAGAAACTCCGCTTTCATCTTTGCGATATCAACGTGAGAAGGACATTCTGTCTTGCATCCCTTGCATTGGAGGCAGAGGTCCATGATCTCATAGAGCTCTTTGCTTCCTAAGAGTTTGATGTCGATCCTGCCATTGACAAGGGCGCGGAATCCTTGTGCACGAGCGCGTGTGGAATGTCTTTCGTCGAGAGTAACCTGAAAAGAGGGGCACATGAGCCCGTCGCTCTTTCTGCAGAAAGCATTGCCATTGCACATATTCGCAGCAAAATCCAACCCTCCTTCTTCGTCAAAATTGAGCTCGGATACGATGGGAACGTGTTTCATGCCAGGGTAGCTGCGTAAATTTTCGCGAGGGTTGGAGGGGTAGGCAATTTTCCCCGGGTTCATCAACCGGTGTGGGTCAAAAGTCTCTTTGATGTCGCAAAAAACTTGGACAAGTTCTTTGTTAAATAGTTTCTCATTCAGCCAGGAGCGAATAATTCCATCACCGTGTTCTCCAGAAAGGCTTCCTCCATACTCTTTTACGATCGATGTAATATCGTTCATCATTGTGAACATGAGGTCGAAGTCTTCAGCACACTCTAGATTCATGTAGGGACGTATGTGTATGCACCCTTCTCCTGCATGGCCGTGCAGCCCGCACCTCTTTCCTTTTTCCTGCAGATAACGTTGGATCTCAGAGACAAAATGGCCGAGGTGTTCTGGCGGGACAGAGAGATCTTCTATAAATGCGATCGCCTTGTCGCTTGCTCTTCTCGACATGAGAAGGCCTACACCTTGCTTTCTCAACATCCATACGTTGGACATCTCAACAGCTTCTGTTATACAGCTTATCGGCATTGAGCTCGATCTGGCAAAAGAGGCTGCAAAATGGCGCTGTTTCTGCTCAACTTCATCAGCTGTATCGCCTTTGAACTCCACAATCAGTAGCCCATCACTGTCGTGAGATAAAAAATCGAGCTTGTTGTGGAGAAGAGGTGAGGCTTTACCTGCTTGTATAATTTGTTTATCAGACACCTCAAGGGCGTAAGGGGAATAAGTGAGGATTTCGGGGATTTTGTTGAGGGCATCTGTGAGTTGATGAGGGTAGAGGAGGACGAGTCCAAGATGGGCGGGCTTTGGAACGATTTTCAGTGTAAGCTCTGTGAGAAAGCCGAGAGTACCTTCTGATCCGGCGATAAGGCGTGTGAGGTTGAGGTGTGGGAGCTTTAGCAGTTCGTCGACATTGTATCCCGATACCCTTCGTGGGAAGGAGGGGAAGTGTTCGGTGATGGCTTTTCTGTGTTGAAGCGCAATTTTTTCGAGGGAAGCACAAATGGTACTGATTTGTGAATTCCCTTCTTTTTTTTCTGCCCACGATGCTTTGTCAAATGTTTCTGTTTTGATTAGGGTGGTGTCGGCAAGGGCGAGTTCCACGCAGATAGTATGGTCGGATGTTTTTCCATAGTGTAGGGAGTGGGCCCCTGAAGCGTCGTTAGAGAACATCCCTCCTAGCGTGGCTCTATTTGACGTTGTGACGTCAGGGCCAAACTGATAGCCTTCTCTTGTTATTGCTTTATTGAGGTTGTCGAGGGTAACTCCTGGTTCACATCGGATGTAGCGTGCATCAATGTTGATCTCTAGAATGCGGTTGAAGTATTTAGAGCAGTCGATGACGATTCCTTTCCCTAAGCTGCCGCCGGTAAGCCCTGTACCACCACCTCGGGGTACGATAGGGGTATGGTGTTTGACGGCGACCTCTATAGCAGCAAGGACATCCTGTTTGTCCTTAGGCTGGACAACAGCCAAAGGCTCACATTCGTAGATTGATGCGTCGATGCTATAGACGCTTCTAGAAAAGGGGTCGGAGTAGACATCTCCTTTGATGCGATTATGAAGCTCTTGGATAATCGTATCCATATTATACCAGTTGGAAGGGGTATATACTTCCGAGTCCTAGTATTTCAGTCAAACCATCCAATGCACGATGGATGCTGTCTAGATACTCTTTGTCGAGAAGGTCTTCTATTTGAAACCGGTCGCGGTAGTGAGTTTTGACCCATTGTGTGAGGTCTGCAAATAAATCGTCGTTCATCAGCACATTGCCTTCTACCTTGTTCACCTCTTCTTCTGTTAAGACAACGCGCAGTCTAAGGCAGGCAGGACCTCCTCCATTCCACATGCTTTCGTTGAGAGAAGAAAAATGAACCTGTTCAATAGGGTTCTCTTCTTTGAGGATCCTGTTAATAACATTTTTGGCATTAGAAATCTCTAGGCACTCCTCTGGACAGATCAAGTGCATCATCCCTGAGGGAAGGGTAACGAGCTGGGAGTTAAACAGGTAGGACTTTACAGCATCCTCTATTGGCAGCTCTTTAGAGGTGATGTTGATCAAAGTAGGGGAGGTATTGCAGTTGCTTCCGATCTTTTCTGCTATCTCTTCAACGACCTTTTGAGTGTTGACAAAGCTCTTTTCGTGGTAGAGGAAGAGGGATTCATTGCCTACGCTGATGACGTCGTTATGAAATACCCCTGCATCGATGGCTTCGGGGGATTGGTGAGCAAAGATGAGTGACTCCATAGAAAGCAGATGGCGCCTTGCAATTGCCATAGAAGCTTCTAAACTTTGGCGCGGTGGGTATCGGTATTGACAAGGGGGAGTGTTGTGGACGGTGGTTTCTTTGCCATAGACAAAAAGATGGATGCCAATAGAGCCGTGTGTTTTGCAAAAACGTGTGTGGTTGGCAGCACCCTCGTCCGAAAACCACTGCCCTAGGGGAAGGGGTGGGTGGTGGACAAAAGTGTTGCTGTCGGCAAAGACGCTCTTGAGAACTTGAGAGGTGAAAGCCGCCTCGATCGCCCGATGAGGATTGGTTTGTAAGTTGGCGGGAGTGAAATGCAGGCGCTTGTCCTTTGTATCAATAGAAGGCGCTACTGTCGCGCTATTTGCTGCCCACATGCTTGCAGATGAAGAGAGCTGTGACAACAGGTGTGGAGAGTAGTTGTAGGCTTGTTGCACCACGTCGTAGTCGCTGCCAGAAAATCCTAAAGAACGTAAAGTTGCTATATCAGGGCGCGGATGGGGAGGAAGGATTCCTTGGACAAGGCCAAGATCGTAGAGCTTCTTAGCCTTCTCTAGTGCTTGTAGCGCTCCCTTCCGAGGGTTGGAACGTCGCCCAGCGCTCGCCATAGAAGCTAAGTTTCCGTAGCTGAGTCCTTCAAAAGCATGTGTGGGGCCGACTAATCCGTCAAAGTTTGCTTCTATACTGCTCATCATGTTGTTTAAGGTTGATGCCTGGCATGGTCGTAGTGGGGGTGGCGAGCTCTTCCGCTTCTATCGATGCAATGGGGTAGGAACAGCAGTCGCATGCGTGGTATCCGGCAGGGCGGTGGTTTCCGCTGTACCCTATGCCGCCGAAAGGGGTTTTGCCGCTGGCGCCTGTTGTCTGCGAATTCCAGTTGATGATACCAGCGCGCACTTCGTGAAAAAAACGTTCGAAGAGTTTTTTATGGCGAGAGAAGAGTGCTGCACTGAGGCCGTAGGATGTGTTGTTCGCTTCTTGGATAGCGGCATCGAAGTCTTTGACTCTGTATAGCTGTATCAGAGGGCCAAAGATCTCTCTATCCGGAGGAGAAGTAGCTTCTGTCATGTCGATGATCCCTGGAGATAAGAAGCCCGTTGTTGTTTGCAAGTGTTCCATGGGTTTGATCGGCTTGCCCCCAATATCTAGAAGAGTTTGTTGCATTTCTATGCATTTTGTTGCCGATTTTGCATTGACGACAGGACCCATAAACGGTTCTGGAGAGCTGGTGTAGGCTCCCACTTGGATAGCAGAGAGCATATCGAGCAAAGCATGGAGGAAGTCGTCATTCTCTTGGCCCTCGGGCACGATGAGACGTCGGGCGCATGTGCACCGCTGTCCTGCAGTTATGTAGGAGGAGAGGATGGTGTGGTACGCGGCGGCTTCTGGATCAGAAGCGAGGTGGACGATGAGGGGGTTGTTCCCTCCCATCTCCAGAGCAAGAATCTTTTCGGGGTGGTGGCAGTATGTTTCTGCGAGCATACGGCCTGTTTCATAGCTCCCTGTGAAGAGGAGACCATCGACTTGGGGGTGTAGAGAGAGGAAATGGCCGGTGTCTTTGTCCCCTTGGATCATATTTACGACACCTGCAGGGAAACCTGCGTGTTCAAAACACTCCATGAGGATGTGGGTAGTGTAGGCAGCAGCGACACTAGGTTTTAGGACGACAGTGTTGCCGGCGATGAGGGCAGGGATGATATGGGCGCAGGGGAGGTGGACAGGGAAGTTGAAGGGGGCGAAGATGGCAAGAACACCGAGAGGTTTAAAACGTGTTGTTAATTTACGCGGTTTCTCTTCAATGAGCTGTTCTCCACAGCGCTCGCTGAAGGCTTCTAGAGAGAGCTTGTACTTGTTGCCAACCAAATTTACTTCTGCCGTGGATTCCCATAACGGTTTGCCTATCTCCATAGAGACGGCTTCGGCAAGCCTCTGCTTGTTTTTTTCTACCTCGTTGATGAACTTCTCTAAAAAAGAGAGGCGATGTGCTAGAGGGGAGGAGCTCCAAGAGATAAAGGCCTTGCGCGCAGCGATGACGCTGCTTTTGACCTCTTTTTCCGTCGCTTCATGCCCTTCCCATACAATATCTCCCGTAGCAGGATTGTTTGATGCAAAAGGATTGCCCTGCCCTTCTATCCACTCTCCATTGATGTAATGATCTACTTCCATATGCTTGACTTTGTTGGCAGGGGAACATATTGAATCTCTTCCCCCTTTTTTATTTGTAACACGTTTGCTGTTTTTAATGAGATCGCTAGACCCTCTTCTTTCTCTAATACTTGAGTAACAGTACAGCGAAAGTCCAATCGTAAATTGCTTGCAAGATACCATTCTCCAGCAGAAGAATCGTCACAAATTTCTTGTATACGGCCTGTTTTTGCCTGGCTAATCGTGCGTATTGTCTTTGTAGAAGCCTCGAAAATAGGGCCTCCATCAAAGAGGTCTACATAGTCGCTGCAGGTGAAGTGCTCTTTTTCCAACAGCTTCTGCGCCGGTATAGTATTCGCGTGTGATTTCCCGATCACTTCTTGAACAGAAGGAGGGAGAAGAGAAACGTAGATGGGATGTGCGGGGATTAAATCAATAATGGCATCTTTGTGAGTATAGGCGATGTAGTCTGCTTCGGAAAAATCGATGTCGAAGAAATTCTTTCCTATCACATCCCAAAAAGGTGAACGAAGCTGTTTGTCAATAACGCCGCGCATGCGTCCAATGACTTTGTCGCCGAAGCGTTCTGGAAAAGCACGTATGAAGAGGAAACGGCTGAGCGATAAGAGGAGCCCCATCTTCTTTTCCCTCCATTGTTTTGCTAGGCAGAGAGAGCATACTTCGCTAGGGCCACCGCGTACCATTGTCAAATAGAGGACCTTGATCTTCATATGAATCCCTATCGCCTTTGACGACTTCTCTATCGTATCAATCTGGTAGCAGCCAGCTGTTCCTACCGTCGCTAGGAGTCCTGATACCCCTATGACGGAGGGTGTGTCACTGTGTTGGAGAACGAAGAGGTAGGACTCATTAGCAGGTGTTGCGACCTCTTCTGCAAAGGCTTTAGAGGAATCATATATCTTTTTCTTTAGCAAATCCTTGTCTTTAGGCAGAGAGGTTACGCCTGCACTGATTTCTGACACGATGTCGATTAGGGCATCGAGGTCGTCGTTACAGATGGGGCGTATCACAGCCGTTGCTTCTTGCCACTCTTTTGTCATCATTCCATTGCTTGTAGTGTTTTGTCGATGATGGTAGATACTTCGTCGATCTCTTTTTCCGATACGGACCCTATGGGGAGGTGAAAACGCATCCTCGCCGGACTCTGCCCTGCTGGCAGGGTAATGACGCCGTTATTGAATAGGGCGTGGGCGAGCTGCATCGTTTTTTCTGGGCTTCCGTTAAAAGGTGTAAAGGCGATCATCGTTCCAAGGCCAAAAGGTCCTGATATCTTCGTCGGATGTTTTTTTTGTAGCTTCTTTATGTTTGAAATAAAATGTTTTCCTAGCGTGTTGATTATCCCGTCTTCTCCAAGGTACTTTCCAGAAGTGAGTTCCTTGATGATTGCAATTGAAGCGTGGATTGCTGCAGTACTTGCTGTAAATGTTTGACTCAGCAGGCCTGCTGGCGGGTTGAATTCTTTTCTGTATAGAGTCGCACAGGTTTGAAGCAGCTTGCCTACAGTGACGACGTCGATGTAGCTCTCTAAACCAAAATGCTGGTAGGCGAAAAGCTCTGTCGTTCGGCCAAATGTTTGTATCTCATCGACGAAAACAGCAATGCCCTTCTCTTTTAAAATCTCCATTAAAGAGAGGAAGAAGTCGGTGTCACCAGGGAAATAGCCGCATTCCCCCTGGATCAGTTCAAAGCACATACATGCATGCTTGCCAGGGTAGCGGTCGATGTGCTGGTTTAAAGCCTCTATGGCCCTCGTACGGCTCCCTTTGGGGTCTCTATAATCAAAAAATGGTATATAGTCGATGCCGAGATTGAGAGGCAGCCCTTTCCGATAGCCGGGTTTGTCTGTGATTTGCGATAGGGCGAGGGTGCGTCCCATGAAACAACCGTCGAAGGCGAGGATGCGTGAAGCAGGAGCTTTGTTGGCAAAGAGCACCTTTAGGGCATTCTCACAGGCCATCGCTCCTGAGGAGGTTAAAAAACAGTGGTCGAGGTGCGTTTGTTTGGTAAGAAGGTCGATGAGGTAGAGGCTTTCGTTATTTTGTTGTAAGTTCCCTTGCATGATTAGGTTGGTTAGGGCGGCGTCGAATGCTCCTTCAACAAGGAGGGGATGGCTGTGGCCAAAATGCACTCCGATGCCGCAGATGAAATCATATTTGACGCTACCGTCAGCTAGCTCCACTAAAGCTCCATTACCTAAACCGCTGCCGATATAGGGAAATAGTAGGTCGCGCCCCCGTAGGGTGCCAAAGTGTTCAAGCTGTTGCTTGTAGCGTTTTTGTAAGGCAGGATGTGAAGATTGGACGCGAGAGAGTTTGCTTTGATGGTCGGATACTGCGTCGAGCAGAAGCCGTTTAGCTTCTTTGATTCTAGGATCGGCCTTCAACGCATCAAATGCCAAACAGCCATCTTTTACCGAACACTCTTCCTTTGACATCATTAATCTCCCCCTCCTTCGCTCGTTTTAATAGCGCCCACAATAAACTACCGATTGGATATAGTGTCAAGTAGTCATTGATTCGAGGAAGAGCACGGCTTGCTTGGTTTTTTCAGATAGGCTGTTGATGAGCATATATTCGTCGTGAGTATGGAGGTTGCCACCTACCACCCCCATAGTATCGATGTTGGACAGCCCCGCTCCTGATAAGACATTGCCATCGGTGACACCGTTGCTAGAAGTTGTTGCTATCTCCTTCTCCAATGTTTTAGCACTGCGCCGCAGGTGTTCAAACATCTCCGCTGTCCCACTGTCGTAGGGTTTAGGGGAGCGGTGAGAGAGAGGGTGAAACTCGAAATTGACTCCCGTCTTTTCTGAAGTGGAGCGTATCATCGTACTCACTTTCGCTTCGAGATCGTGTAAAATTTCGTCCGCTTTGTAGCGGACGTTGAACCGTGCAAGTGCAAAATCTGGTACGATGTTCAATGCCTCCCCTCCGATCACTTTGCCGATGTTGACAGTGGTATCTTGAGGGAGCGTTTGACGGTAACAGTCGAGTTCGTAGAGGACGCGGCATAATGCTGTAATCGCGTTCTTCCCCAAATGGAATTCTCTGCCTACATGAGCTTTTTTCCCTTTGGCGATGATGGCAAAATTCTTCGATCCCCCTCTTTCTGAGATAAATGTGCCGTTAGGCAGAGTAGGCTCGAAGACGAGGCCAATGTCGTGATTCCGTGCCTCTTCTTCCAATAAAGAGGCCGACGAAGGTGAGCCAATCTCTTCATCGGGATTGAGTACGACTGTCCAAGATAGGCTTTCCTGTATCTTACTTATTTTGAGGGCTTTAAGAGTGTATAGCATGACGACAAGGCCCCCTTTCATGTCGGCTACACCGGGGCCTTGTAAGATGTTGTTACCTTTCTTTTTTGTTTTTTGGAAGAGGCTTTGTTCGGGGTAGACCGTATCGAGGTGTCCAGAGAGAAGGAGAGATTTCCTGCGCCCTTGAGCTCCTTGTATAATATATGCAGGAGCTGTCTCAAACTCTTCTTCGTTGCCCTGGTCGTTGATGTTTCTGTGTGGTGGTAGGGGAATAGAGGATATCGTTGCATCGAGCTCGGCAAAAGCAGAAGAGATGTGTTTCCCAAATTGTATGATTCCTTTGGTGTTATGGGAGCCAGTATTGATCTCTGCCCAGTCAATCAATGTTTGCAACATCGCTTCTTGTTGGTCATCGATCCAATGTAAAACCTCGTCCATTATCTCGTTCCTTTTGTGTTCATTATGCTCAGATCGTTCATTATATCCATTAAGGTTCTTGACACGCAAACGGTTGTTGTGTCATGGACCATGCTTGCTGTTTACTGAACTGAGAGCGTTGGGTTGTGAGTACACTAGAAAAAAAGTTAGAGAACAGAGTGCAATTCTGGGCTGTCCTCGGACCTTTCTCCATCATTTTGGGACTATTTGTTAGCTTTCTCAAGCCTTCCGTGCAGGGCCTCTACCTTCCCTTTACCATTATGGTGGGTATCCCTCTTTGTTTGCTTTGGCAAAAAAAAGGTTTGATGATCACCTTGACGCTTATCTTTCTCTCTGTTGCGCTAAACTTTCACAATATTCCGATTGAAGACCGTTTTTGGCAAGCAGGCCTGGCTATTGTGATGGCTTTGAGTTTCTTTGTGACGACCCTCTCTTTTGAGGAAGTGGCCACTTCAATGAAACGAATGAGAAAAGAGTCTGAGAGCAGGTTGAAAAATTTATTGTTCTTAGATGAAAAGCTGAAATCAACAGGGTTGCAGTGGCACCATGACCGTGAAAATTTCTCTGTTAAATTGAAGCAGATGGTTACAGATGCTGATCGCGTTATAACGAAAACAAAATCGTATGAGCAGTCGCTTGTTATGGCTGAAGGGGAGATAAACCGTCTCCATCAAGAAAAAGAACAGCTGTTGAATAACGTTACGGAGAAGTCACGTAAGCTGTTTGCTGTTGAACACGATATCAAGGAGCTCGAAGATAAAAACAGAGAGCTGGCTTCTCTGTTGGCAAAAAAAGAAGAGGAGTCTACTGATTTTGTACAGGTAGAGGCAAGGCCGCATACTGCTCCATCTTCTGCTTACCTCTCTCAACTCAAAGCTGATAAGGTAGGAAAGATTGCTTACTTCAATATACAGCTGCGTACTCAGAAAGAGATGGGCAGAGTTCAACAAGAAATTATTGCGTATTGGCAGGAGCGAGCAGAAAAAAACCACTATGCTGCTAGCCTTTATCACCAACTAAAAAACCAGTTCGAAGAGAAGAAAAGCTTTTTGCGCAGCACGCGTGCCAGCCTCTTCTCTACTGAAAATTCCCTAACCGTTTCACATACGGAGGTTCGGGAGAAAGATCTGGAGACTACATATCTTCTCTGCCAAGTTGCTAAGCAAATCGATGAGCTGAGCGAAGAGAAAGAGTGGTTAGAAAACGAAGCTGCTGCCTTACGCAGCCTCGTTAGCCACCTTCTAAAGCAGTAATTATTCAGGCCTGACCCCAATGAACAGACAGAGGTGGACAACAGGGACAAAAAGGGACAGTAGGGACGACAGAGACAGCAGGGACAACAGAAGTGCTGTCCGTTGTTGTCGGTTTTGTAGTTTTGGTTTCTGATGTTGCTCGTTGAGAATCAACACTCGAGTTTGGCAGTTTTACAAAAAAATGAATATG
>JAFITR010000038.1 GCA_017116025.1 Simkania negevensis | reverse complement strand
TCTGCCTTTGACAAAACAATAACAAATTACCCATTACCCATATATAGGCTCTTTGCTATAGTTCCGTTTCTTTTTCTCAACGGACAAGACGTGGTTATTTTAATATGGCATATAGGAAAATCCGCATTGGCATTAACGGTTTTGGCAGGATAGGAAGATCTGTTGCAAGGTTGAATGCACTGAGCAAGCGATTTGATCTTGTCCATATCAACGATGTGAACAGCCATGTGGAAAACATGGCTTACTTGTTCAAATACGACTCGATCTATGGCAAGTTTCCTGGGGAAGTAACAAACGACAAAGAGGCCATTACCATCGACGGCCATACCGCAAGCTATAGCTCATTTCGTTCGATAAGTGAGGTAGACTGGAAGCGGCACGGCACGGATATCGTAATTGACGCCTCTGGTGTGTCGGAAAACGTCATAGACGCCAGGGAATTGATTGAATCTCACAAGGTAGAAAAGGTAATTGTGACACACTCTTCGGAGTTTGTCGACAGAGAGGTGATTTTAGGCATCAACGACTACGACCTTTGTCCCTCTGACAACATTGTTTCCAATAGCATTTGCGATGCAAACGCCATTGCGCACGCGATGAAATGGCTCGACGAAGCGTTTGGAGTGGAAGGAGGCTCTGTCACGACTCTTCATCCATGGCTGTCCTATCAAAATCTCGTCGACGGCCCTGCCATCTCTCAGTCGAATCCTGGTGTTGTATGGAAGGACTTTGCTTTAGGTCGAGCCAGCATAGGCAGCCTTATTCCCAAAGATACCACAGCGATGAAAGCAACGGAGAAGGTGTTGCCTCAGCTCAGAGGGAAGGTGATGTCAATGTCTTACCGTATTCCGACAGCTGTTGTGGCAAGTTCGGATATCGTGCTCAAGGCAAAGAGCTCTCCAACCACCAAAGACGTTGTCGCTCTTCTAGAAGAAAAAGCTCAATCTTCTCCTTATGTCAGACTAAACCGGGAATCGTTAGTCTCTTGCGACTACGAACGTGAAGAAGCAAGCTGCATCATTGACTTGCAGTGGGTCAAAGCACAGAACGGGCTGATCAAGCTGATTCTCTGGTATGACAATGAGTGGGGCTATAGCGCCCGCGTACTTGACCTTGCTAAGAAGTTAAGTTCCCTCCCCACAAAAGAGAATCTTTCAACAGAAAGCAGAGAGCTCGCCCATGCAGAAAACGGGGTTTACTGATTGCAATGGCTAAGCCACTCTTTCTCGATTTTGACGGCGTGATTGCCGACTCTATTGAAGAATGCTTCGTCATCTCTTCACAGGTTTACTACGGATTCACTTCCGCCACTTCCGACTTAAACAGAAGCCGACACGATTTGTTTTATCAACACCGCGGCCTTGTCCACCCCCCTTGGGAATACTGCGCCCTCCATCGTACCATCGAAAAAACTCTGGCGACAGGTTCGGCAGACTTTTCTGCCCTCTTCCACACAGTAAAAGAGACGATGTCCCAGAAAGAGAAGACCTCTTTCGAACACCTTTTCTTTTCTTTACGCCGACACTATCAGTCTGACTTTGCCACTTGGAGCGCGATGAATCCTGCCACAGAGTTTGGAACGTTCCTAAGTGGTAGAGCAGTCAAACACCTTTACATTGTTACTACGAAAAACGAAGATGCTGTTAAAAACCTCTTGGCACACTACCGCATTACTGTAACCGATATTTTTAGCCATGCACATTACAACCAATATGGCTGCAAAGGAAAGTTGATTTCTGCTATCCTCGACCGACACAACCTGCATGAGGCAATTTTTATCGACGATGCCGTGGAACATCTCGACTCTGTTACCGATCCACGCGTTCAGTGTTATTTTGCCGACTGGGGGTATGGGGAAAACAACGACTATCCGCTCTTTCACAAACAACTATGGGAAGGCATTGCATGAGGATTGGCCTTGTAATAGGGAAGAAGAACAGCACAGGACTTCCAGGAAAAAACACGCGTTTGATTTTGGGCAGGCCAGCAGCAGAATATGCTTTTATTGCGGGCTCTTATGCCCAGCTAGACAAATTGTACGTCTCTACCGACTCGGATGAAATTGCCAACATAGGAAAAAAGTACGGCGCCACACACATCCCTCGCCCTGCGGAATTAGCCACTCCAGATGCTCTAACAGAAGATGCTCTAACCCATGCCTATCAACATATTTTGTCAAACATCAAGGGACAAAAAATCACTGCCATCTCTCTCCTTTTTTGCAATAACCCTGCCATCGATGTTGGTAAGCTCAATGAAGCCCTCGACTTTATCGAAGGGACAACGGAATATGACTCTTGTTTTTCTGTCGCCAAATACGACATGTTTTCTCCCAACCGCGCACGTAGAATTGACGAGAACGGGGAGATTCAACCCTTTGTTGACCACAGCCTTTTGGGAGAGTTTTCCTCTATACGCAACTCGCAAGGTTCTGTATACTTTTGTGACCTTTCTATTCAGGTGATGAAGCCTTGCTGTTTTGAAAAGATGGATGAAGGCAGGCTACCATTCAAATGGCAAGGGAAGCGATCCAAAGCAATGACTGTGGACTTCGGATTCGATATTGACACTGATTGGCAAGTTGCTGTTATTGAATATTGGCTAAAACAGAAAGGTTTTACGGAACATTCCACCCCGTGGGAGAAAAAAGTCGTGTGTTTGAAATGAAGGCAACACTTTCCAAGATTAAAGCTGTCATATTCGATATGGATGGTGTCTTGATCGATGCAAAAGAGTGGCATTACGAAGCCCTAAATAAAGCGTTGAGGATGTTTGGCTTAGAGATAAGTCGTTATGATCATCTCACGACTTTTGACGGCCTTCCGACGAAGAAAAAGTTGGAGATGCTTTCCATTGAGGAGGGATTACCGCAAGGGTTGCATAGGCTCATCAACGAGCTCAAGCAGTTGTTTACGATGGAGATGGTCACACACCATTGCCGCCCGGTTTTTGATCACGAATACGCATTGAGCCGTTTGAAAAACGAAGGGTATCGCGTTGCTGTCTGCTCAAACTCTATTCGCGATACTGTCGCTGCTATGATGAACAAAGCACAACTCTCTGGCTACCTCGATTTTTTTCTTTCCAACCAAGACGTGAAGAAGTCCAAGCCCCATCCTGAGATTTATACTAAAGCATTCAAGCGCCTGAAACTACAGCCAGACGAGTGTTTAGTTTTAGAAGACAATGAAAATGGGGTTAAAGCTGCTAAAGCAAGCGGATGCCACTTGATGAAAGTAGAAGATGTCACGCAAGTGACGTATGAAAACATCAAAAGGAAGATCGAGGAGGTTGAAGTATGAGGCTACATACATTGATTTCCATGGTCGAATTTGACGCTGAGGAGCAGAAATCCTACCCACGCTACCTCCAACAGCATGAGGGAAAAATCTTGCTCGAAAGAGCTGTTAACTCTTTGAGAACGAATGAAGAAGGCCAGTCGTTCACCTTTATGGTCAGCGAGCAATACGAACGGCGCTATCACGTTTCTGACACGATCCAACAGCTCGAGCCCTCTTCTACGGTCATTAAGGTAAAGAAACCGACAGCAGGAGCTGTTTGCACCTTGCTTTTGAGCGTTGATACTCTTGACGAATCACCTGTCTTGGTTGCCTCGCATGACCAGGTGCTTCAGACTCCAATCGATGCATTCCTTACCTACTGTAAGGATAAACAAGCGGATGCAGGACTTATCACCTTCGATGCAATTCATCCCAAATGGACCTATGTCGGCGTCGATTCAGAGGGTGTTGTCTACCGTGCTGCAGGGCAACAGCCAATCTCACGTCACGCTTCAAGCGGAATCTACTACTTTAGCAATGCAAAAGTTTTTATGGAACACTGTAACCACTACATCCTCAAGCACTACAACTCTAATGAGCCCTTCTTAACAAATCTTGTGCTCAACGAATATATCTTGAGCAACCAAAAAGTCGTGGCCTTGCCCATCGAAAGAGACAAGATAGAACTGTACAAGAAGGAAAAAGAGCTATGGACAGCATCCATGTCGTGATACCTATGGCTGGCACGGGCAGCCGTTTTGCCAAAGCAGGGTATCCAAAGCCAAAGCCGTTCATCGACGTGATGGGTAAACCGATGATTATTCGTGTCATCGAAAACCTTCAATGCAAAGGAGCCTCTTTTATCCTTTTAGCAAGAGAAGAGCAGCTTGAGCAAGAGAAGGAGACGGTGAAATTCATCTGCGATCACTATCCAGCTACGTTTGTCTCTGTTCCTTCTCTGACAGAAGGGACGGCATGTACCGTGCTTTTGGCAGAAGAAATGATCGACAATGCGACCCCTTTGCTCATTGCAAACTCCGACCAAATCGTCGATAGCACCATGGACAAAATGATCGACGATGCCAAGCAACGCTATCTTGACGGCTCTATCCTTACCTTTATTGATGCTCTGCGCGATCCCAAGTGGTCATTCGCCAAAGTCAACGAGCAAGGCTTTGTAACGGAAGTCAAAGAGAAGGCGGCAATTTCTCAATATGCCACTGTGGGCATCTACTACTTTGCAAAAGGGCAAGATTTCGTTCGTAACGCTCAAGCAATGATCGCTGCAAATGAACGCGTTAACAACGAGTTCTACACTTGCCCTGTCTACAACTATCTCATTAAAGAAGGCGGCCAGGTCGGCATATACAACATTGACCAAGAGCAGATGCACGGCCTTGGTACTCCTGAAGATTTAAACGCCTACTTAAAACAAATGGCTCAAGCTGCAGGGAGCTAGACATGCACTGTATTGTTCCTTTAGCAGGCCCAGATTTTTACCACCCCTCCTACGGCATCAAGCCGATGATCGACTACCGAGGTAGGCCTCTGATCGAAGCACTTCTTAAAGAACGCTCCTGGTACGACACCATTGAACAGTTCATCTTTGTGTTGCAAGACTCTACCGAGTCGCGCAATTTCCAACAGTACGCAAAAGGTGTTTTCCCACATTCTTCTTTCGTCTATCTCACTTCCTACACCAAAGGAGCACTGCTCTCATCTCTTGCTGGTGCAGGGCAGGTAGACGATTTTCATGCTCCTATAATAGTCGACCTCGTCGATATCGATTACACAAGCCAAGGATTTTCTCCCCAAGCATACTTCGAGCAACAGAACGTTGCAGGTATTATCCCCTACTTCACTGCAGATGACCCGTGCTACAGCTATTTGGAGGTGGATAAGCAGGGTTTTCTTATCCACGCCAAAGAAAAAGAGGTCATTTCGGACAAAGCCTCTTGTGGCACCTATTTCTTTAAGAACTTAGCCTGCTTTCTAACCGCCGTCGAAGGAAGTATACAACGCGATCAAGAGCTGGCTGTCAATGGACTGTTCTACCTCTGTCCATCGTTCAATGTATTGATCGAACGAGGAGAAGTCGTCATGACCCAACACCTTTCCTTAGTATCCTCTATCAGCAAGGAAACGCACGTCTATGGTCATTAAATACCTCTTTAGCCTGCTCGATGTACGCTACAAACGTCGTTTCATTTTTTTCTTCTTCTTAATCATCATTAACTCCCTAGTAGATATGCTAGGCATCGCTTTTATCATTCCTTATCTAGCTATCTTACAAAATCCTCAAGCAATACTGGAAAAATACCCACAACTCAATAGCCTTTTATCTTTATTTCACCTAAATGGAACTTCTCTCGGCCTAGTCATACTGGCATCCATCTGTTTCTTCTTTCTTCTATCCATCAGGACTCTCTTCAACGCCCTCACTCTTTATTATAATGCCAAATTTTCCTATGGACTCATACGAGACTGGGTAGGGAGGCTCTACGATCAATATATGCGCACGAATTACAGCTATTTTAGCTCAAAAAATTCCAGCTATCTTATTAAGAATTGCACAAAAACAATTGAAATCGCTGCATATGGCTTTGTCGTCTATGGCCAATACCTCGCCGCCACAACAACCATCATTGGCCTTGTTTCTTTAATCATTATGAAAGACCCCATGATCGCCCTCATCTTTATGGGAATCTTTTTAGGCTTAGGATTTTGTGTCTATAAACTATTACGAAAACGTCAATATCAAGCTGGCACCTTACGAGAGCATTCGCTAGGAGAGCTTCACCAGAGGACATCCGAATCTTTCCTCTGCTATAAAGAAATTGCTCTGTGTAAGGGAAAGTCCTTGTTTAGCGAACGCATTTACAATAGCTTGACGTCGATCTCAAAGGCCTTGCGTCAGCAATTTTTCTTCCAAAATCTGCCTGCCATCACGAATGAATTTGTCGCATTCAATTTCCTCGTTATCGCAGTACTAGTCGCCTTATGGCAAGGCGTTCCACTCTCCGTTTTTGTCCCTTACGTCATCTTTTATGGCGCTGTAGCAAAACGCTTGTTACCAAATATCAACTTAGCCTTAACGTCCAAAGTTACCTTTGAAGGAACGAGGCCTTCTATTGAGCTGCTTGCCAAAGAATTAATAGAGTCGTCGCAAGCTCTGACAGATGAAAAATATCCTCCCATCTCTTTTAAGCACGAATTTTTACTAAAGGATATCTCTTTCTCTTATGAAGAAAACACCCCTGTTCTAAATTCTCTTACTTTTTCTTTAAATAAGAATCAGTCTGTAGCTATTGTTGGTCCATCTGGAGCGGGGAAAACAACATTGATTGAAGTTTTAACAGGCCTGCTCACTCCTCAAAGTGGCCATTTCATGATTGACGGAGAAAAAGTTCATGACATTCGAGGGCTACGACCAGAGATTGGTTATGTACCACAAATGGTCAACTTGCTTGATACCACCATTGCCGAAAATGTTGCTTTTGGAGAGCACAATATTGACGATAATAAGCTCAAAAGAGCGATTACCATGGCCCATCTTAACCATTTTGTGGAAGGGCTACCTCGGGGGTTAAATACGATCATTGGCGAGAGGGGCATTAGAATCTCCGGAGGCCAAAGGCAGAGGATAGGCATTGCACGAGCCCTCTATCACAACCCAGAAATCTTGCTTTTTGATGAAGCAACGGCATCCCTAGATAACATCGCGGAAAAAGTCATCAGTGACACGATTAGAGAGCTCAGCGGGCAAAAAACAATGATCGTCATAGCACACCGTCTGAGCACGATACAACATTTCGACACCATCTATGTCCTTGACCAAGGGCAAATGGTAGCAAAAGGAAGACATGCTGAGCTTATGCAAAATTGCAGCGTTTACCAAGCGCTCAACCTTGCTGTCAGCAAGGAAACAGACAAGAGTACTAAACAGCAAGAGAGTCATGAATTGGCTCATGCTCCTTAACCAACCACTACCAAGCTATGGCAAAAAAAATCACCATCGATCTAAGAACAGCTCCCCTATTCGGCCCTTCATGCAAATGTTTAGAGATGTTTGAGGACTTTCGCTATCGTGGTTATCAAATAGACCTCATCGCAAAAGAGTGGGCAAACGACTGCAAGGGATCTGGTGTTGTTTACGACAAAGAGAAGGGGGAGTTCCAAAAAGGCTCGTCGCTCTTTCTTTGGGATCCCAAGCAACACCCTGTCGACTTCTATGAAAACCTCGTTGTTTCCACGTTTGAAAACGTACACTATGCGCATGTAAAAGAGAAAAAAGACCTCTTCTCCAAAATTGGAAGAGCATGTAAACGCCTCTTTTCTCCAACAGTGTTTACCCACTACGACTGGGCATCGCGCTACATGGAACCGCTAGAACTTGTGCGTTACCATCAACAGTCTGTTGATCGGTTACTGGGAAACAAAGGGATAAAAGCCAAACTACAATACCTCTATTTTCTGCTCTACCTTAAGATTTTCCGCCACCTTAAGCCCTATGCAGACTCCAAAGGCTTCCGCTACCGCCTCCACCCCAACCTCTTAACAGAAGAGGTCGAGTCTATTATCCAAGAAGCAAAGTCTCATCAAGTTCCTTACGTTTTGGTATCAGCAAATTGGGATGATCGAAAACAGTTTGAGAAACAAGACGACCGCCTGCGTGGGATTCTCTACGACGAGCTCGAATTCAATAATATGGTGCGATATGTGCGACGGCTTGACGAATACGCCCAAGAAGGGAAATTACGCTTTGTTTTGGCAAGCAAAAAAGCTGCCGACTGGGACAAGGTGATCAAGTCCGATTTCCTAGACTTACGCAATTTTGAACGTCTTGGGCTCTCTCTTTCTCAAACGATTTATATTCTCCAAGAAATCTCTTCGATAACGATCAACTGGCCCTCAACGTTTGCTATTTGGATGACCGCCTGCTCAAGCATCCTACACCTCACATGGCGCGACAACAAAGACACAGCGGCATGGGCACGCAACAACCTCCATAAACACCATCCAGAACACGTCTTGGACCAACTAGGAATCAAACTGCGCACAAAAGAACACTACAAAGTGAACTGCTAATTTTGGAAATAGACCAATGCCATTGCCGATAAAAGAACCACCTCACATTCTTACCCATCGGGGCCTGGAGCCGGATCAGCCTAGGTTTTATAGTGAGAGTAGTTTTGAAGCCTTTCAGGACCAGATAACAAGAGGATACGGCCTCGAGTTTGACCCCAACTTCACGCAAAATGGTATCGTTGTCTGGCATGATACGACAGCTAATAGGCTAACAGGAGGGAAAGAGAGAAGAAATCTGCTTGATATACCCACAGAAGAGCTTCTCACCTTCTCTCTTAACAAGGGAAGACTCTGTTCACTGAACGAGTTGTTTGTGTTGATAAAAAGCGATCCAAAACTGACACATGCGCTACACCTCAAAGGATCCTTTCAAACACCCCATTTGCTCGAAAGGCTAGCAGATCTGCTCACACAGCACAAAGAGATCATTCCTCAGCTGATTATCTTCGACCTCAAGCCGAAATCAGCCTCTTTCTTCAAAAAGCGTTTCCCTCAAGCCAATCTAGCTGCTGCTGTCGCACACCCTTATGACATCGAACGGTTCAACACAACGGTTGGCGGAACATTGCTCTTTGTTGACGAACTGTTACAGCACAAAGATCTCTACAACTGGGCTTGGTTAGACGAATGGGACCGTAAAGCAACGGCGGGAAAGAGAAAAACGCTCTATACCAAAGAGATTTTTACACTGCTGCGCAGCAACAGTATTGGCATCGCACTGGTCTCTCCCGAACTGCACGCTTCCTCGCCAGGGCTTCTTGGAGGCGAATGCCACGAAGATGCCAAAAACATGAACAGCTTGCAAAAACGTATGGAAGAGATCGTTGCTCTACAACCCAATTTCATCTGTACGGACTTCCCACAACGTTACAGATCACTTACAGAACAGGTACAATAAGGGTAATTTGGTCACGAGGTATGGGCAACTATGGACAAAGAAACGCAAAGACGCAGAAGATTTAAAGGGTAACGGAAGGGAAACGCAAAGGCACAGAGCGCGCAAAGAAGCGCAGAGAAAAAAATGTTCTTTAACAAAAACCTCCTTTTTCTCTGCGTTTCTTGGCGTTCTTTGCGCCTTTGCGTTAAAAATGAATAAGTAACTGCAGATCAATAGAAACGCAAGTTCTTGCACCCCGTAACCAATTACCAATAAGGTAGGCCTTCAGATGAAAAAAAAGCTCTGTGTAGCAATCCCTGTAGGAGGGGTAGTCCACAACGACTATTTGGAACACAACCTCAAGCTGTTAAAGAAGACCGATGCCTATATTTGTATTGGCATTGATGAGAAGGAATCGCTTTTAACTCCTATGACAGGAGGCGAATATGGCAAAACGAAACAGCTGTGCAAAGAATACGCCGACCAGGTTATTGAGTTCCCAGAAGAATCTTACTATCGTCCTGGGGGGATTTGGAAGAAGCTTTACGACTGCTGGAAAGCATCCGGCGCAACCTATGTTAGAGGCTTAGGCTACGACGACTTTCTGCCTCCTGATCTTGTTGAAGGGCACCTGGCGTTTATAGAACACCACGCCAATCTAGATGCATCCTATTGCGACTATCTTATCCAAGACGATACGCAAGGAAGCAGACACTTCTTTTCTACCAAGCTTTCCAAGTACAAAAAAGTCAAGAATACGGGAGGCAATCCATTTAGCTTCATCTGCTGGCTGATCAAATTTTCTGCCATTAACACTGCCGAATTTGAGCATAAGCTCCTCAAAGCATCAGCCGGTTTTGAGTACTTCTTACACGCTGTGCTGTTCACCACAAAATGCGCCCACTTCCCAGGAAGTCCTTCGTTGTCTGCTGTGCGCCGAGAGCATCAAAAAACAGTATCACAGCTACATCAAGACGGTGTGATTCAAGAGAAAGAGAGTATTATCAAGGAGATTAGAGCCCTCACAGGATATTCGGAGGAGCAAACGATGAAGGATTGGCGTTCGCTAGATTTTCCTGCCCTGTGCCGAACGTTGCGAAAACAACAGTCCCGTCCCTACGCCCTCATCGCCAACTGGCGCAAAAAGAATAACAGTCAATGAGTTTATGAAGATGCATCAGGTTGCTACTTTTATCCCTGCCTATAATGCTGAAACGTTTCTTGCCGAAACGATCCAGTCTGCTTCTACGCTGCCTGTCCACTGTTTGGACAACGGTTCAACTGATGCAACGCATGCAATTGCTTCCCAACACCTACCACCTGACCAAGTAGATAGAAACGCGCATGCTTTGGGAAGAGTCGAAAACTGGAATGCAACAATCGAGTTATTCCTTAAAAAAGACTACTCTTGGATGAAATGGCTTTTTACTGGCGACCTGCTTGTACCGGAAGCGCCTCAGCTCCTTGCCCAAGCAGTCATTCAAGCTTCCTCCTGCGGGATGATCCTTTTTAATTACAGAGCTGTGCTTCCAGGTAGAAGCTTTCTCTGGCGACCTAAAGGCATTGACCCTAGAGAGAGCCGCATACTGCAACCGGATGAAACGCTTTACCTCGTAGCAAAGTATGGCAATATTTTTGGTCCCCCTCTTGCACAGTGTCTCCATCGCGATGCCATGCAAGACGTACGGTTTTCTACAGGGCTGCATTGGGCTGCCGACATGGCGTTCTGCCTCGAAATCGCTACAAAACACCCCGTCTTTTACTGTAATGAAATCATCGGCGAGTTCCGTACAGACCGCAGGCGAGTCTTTTCTACACAAGAACAAAAGCTCTCTTCTATACTAGAAGAACAGCTCGTTAAGACAAAAGCTG